>JBILVW010000369.1:0-3291 GCA_044370205.1 Pirellulales bacterium
GAGCCGGATTGGGCGAGTCGAGGCCGCCCGGGCTCACCGCCGCGGAGGTCGCTTCCACTGCAAGGCGTAGCGGCGTTCGACGTCCTCGATCCAGCGGCCGATTGCGTCGCCCTCCTGCTGACGGGCGATCGTGGCGATCCGGCGCTGGTCGAGACTCGGATCCGTGAACTGCTCCTTCAGCTTCTCGTCGGTCGGCTCGTAGGACACGAGCCGGATCGCGTAGCAGACCGTCCGCGGCTCGTTGAATGCCACCGCCGTCTCGCCAGGCTGTAGGGCGAAGACGGCCTTCATGAACTCCTCGCCGGGCATCGAAAGCCCGTCGGGCTGGGAGAGCGTCGGGGCGGTGCCGAAGGTCGTGCCCCGCGACATCCAGGTGAACGGCCCCGCGGTCGCGGCAGCGAGCTTCGGGCCATCTTTGCGGTCGGCGACGGCGGCCTCGAGCGTCTTACCGTCCACGGCCTGCTTCGCGAGTTCCTCGGCGATCTTCCGGGCCAGCGGCCGTCCTTCCACGATCTTCCAGGCCCGCTCGACGTCGTTCTTCGCGACCTCGAACGTGGGCGAAAATGCCGGCTGATCATCTGTCTTCCAGGAGAGATAGCGGTTGCCCGCCACGTCCCGCGTGCCCGCCGGCCGCCAGAGGGGGGCGTTGGGCGCGAAAACCTGCTCCTCCCAGCTCACCTGCCGGAAGCCCATCGGGCTGTTCTGGTCGAGGCTGAGCTCGAAGCTCGTGCCGACGCCGCCTGCGGCGACCGCCTCGCCGGCGCTCACCCGCTCCAGCCGACCTGCCTCGAGCCCCTGCTTCTTGGCGATCGCATCCACGTCGGGCGGCTGCGGGCGGCCGCCGGCGCCGGCGACCTGGGCCTGCCAGAGGGCAAGGTCTTCCGCATAGCGGGCAAAGTCGGTCGTCACGGCCGTGAACACCGCGTCGATCCGCTTGGCGGCCGCCTCCGCGGCGAGCCGATTACGGACGTCGTCGGCCACTTTCTCAAGCGGCTCGAAGGCGGCTGCGTCGTCTTTTTTCTCGGCCGGCTTTTCGGCATCTTTCGCGGCGGGCTTCTCCGCAGGGGCGACCTCGACCGCCTTTGCATCAGCCTTCTCTGCGGGCTTCTCGGCAGCAGTGCCGGGCTGACGAAATGCCGCGGGCATGACACGCAGGCGACTCGGCATCGCCGCCTTCGGCTCCGGCTTGGCCGGCTCGGACTTCGCCGGCTCGGACTGAGGCTTGGCGGGCTCTGCGGCGGGCTTCGCCGACTCGGCGGCCTTCACGCGGTAGAGCCGCTCCTTGTTTTCGTCGTAGAACTTTTTGACCTGCTCGTCGGTCACCTCCTTGCGGGTCTCGGCCTCGATGACCTCCCGCTTGGCGAGCAGGTATTCGGCCGAGACGCGATGCGGCTCCTTGAAGCCGGGCGTGGGGCTGCGGGCCGCCGGCAGATCGTTCTTGTATTGCTCGAAGAAGTTTCGCAGCGTCCCCTCAGCCGGCGGCGCGACGGCTTCCACGAGCGACTCGACGGCCACCGGCACCACTTCGACCGCGGCCGATTGCTCCAGTCGCCGGAAGTATTCCCACCGCTGGGCCGGCGGGTCACCGGCGAAGCCCGTCAGGAACAGCCGCTCCATCCGGCCGGCCGCAAGCACCGTTCGCAGGGCGTCGAACACATCGGCCTGCGACACGGCCAGCGGGCCACCGCGGCGACGGGCGATGATCGCATCGAACTGCTCCGGCCGAACCATATTATTGGTCCACTCGCCGAGAAACTGATTGATGGCGGCGTTGCTCACGACCACGCCGTTGGCCTCGGCTTCCTTGGCCAGGAGCATCGTCCGCACGACGTCCTCCTCCTCGTCCGGCAGGAGCCTCATCCGCCCGGGATCACGGCCCGATGCCACCACGGCGTCCAGCAGAAACTGGTTGAGCACCGTCCGCATCGCGACTCCCCGCATCATGTCGCTCTCGCGGATGTCGCCCCCGGACCAGGAGGCCACCACGGGGTCGTCCCCCCCCATGCCTGCCCCCATCTGCAGGAACGGAGGCAGCACGAAAAACGCGAGCATGGCGAGAATCGCCACGAAAACAAGGAGCGAACGCTGGTACTTGCGAAAAATCTCGAACGAGCCGGCCATGGCACCGCCTGAAGTCCTTCAGCCAGACGGCGAAACCGCCGAGGCTTGACAGGGAAAGAGGGGGGAGGGTAACGCTGTCTGGCTTGCGACAGGTCGAAGATTGTGTGCGCCGGGGCTGCCGGCGCCAATCCCAGCGCTCCATACCGCATTCCTTTTACCCCCCAGGCGACGATGGCCAAGAAGACCGCCAGACGAGCATCCGCGGCCAAACCGCGCGGCGATTCCGACCGCAGCCGGACCCCGGCGGGCGACTATGAACTGGTCATCGTCGAGAGTCCGGCGAAGGCCAAGACGATCGAAAAATATCTGGGTAAGGGCTTCGTGGTGAAGGCCTCGATCGGCCACATCCGGGACCTCCCCAGCAAGGCCCCGAAGGGGTCCAAGCAGCCGGTGCCGGGCGTCGATCTCGAGCACGATTTCGCCCCCACCTACGAGATCGACGGCGACAAGATGAAGACCGTCACGGAGCTGCGGCGGCTCGCCAAGGGGGCCAAGGACGTCTGGTTCGCCACCGACTTGGATCGCGAAGGGGAGGCCATCGCCTGGCACCTCACGCAGGTGCTCGGCGTCGAGCCGGCCGACGCCAAGCGGGTGACGTTCGATGCGATCACGAAGTCGGAGGTCCAGCGGGCATTCCAGGCGCCGCGGGCCATCAACATGCCCCGGGTCGAGGCCCAGCAGGCCCGGCGAATCGTCGATCGAATCGTCGGCTATCGGGTCTCGCCGATCCTCTGGAAGAAGGTGGCCGGGGGGCTCAGCGCCGGCCGCGTGCAGAGCGTGGCGACCCGGATCGTCGTCGATCGGGAGGAGGAAATCCGGGCCTTCACGCCGAACGAGTCGTGGGACATCAGCGGCATGATGACCTTCGACGTCGCCAAGGCAGCGGCCCTCCACGGTGACTGGACGGCGTTCATGGCCCAGCGCGACGAGCGGGGCCGGCCGCCGTTCGTCCGCGACCGCATGGCCTGGCTCGCCGAGCGGCGGGCCCTCGCCTGCGATCTCGTCGAGGTGGGGGGCAAGCCATTCAAGCTCGAGGCCGAGAACGTCTCGACCGTCGACCTCGCACCCGCCGCCCAAAAGGCCGCCGAGGCGGCGGGGCTGATCGATGTGAGCGTCGTCCGCGAGACCGACGCCGACGGCCGCGGCCGCGGCAAAAACCTCGTGCGGATT
>JBILVW010000021.1:0-15606 GCA_044370205.1 Pirellulales bacterium
GCGCGGGCTCGGCCGACGAGCTGCGACTGCTCGCCGCGATCGTCGGCTCGTCGGGCGTGCCGGTGGCGCTGCGCTCGCGAATCCCGCTCGAGGAGGCTGCGGGCGACGCGGCATGGCGGCCCGACTTCGACACGGCCCTCGCCCATGCGCGGGCCTGGCGGCTCTCGAAGGCGCTGACGGCCTTCCGCAGCCTGAAGAGCGTGGCGGGCGACAGCCGGCCGCTCCTCACCAACATCGGCATCCTGTGCGAAATGCTCGCGAGGCCGATCGAGGCCTCGGAGGCTTGGCTCGCGGTGTCGCGACTGGCGGGCATGACCGCCGACGACGCCGTCGAGGCCGTTGGCCGGGCGATCGCGCTCGAGACGGAGGCCGATCCCGACCGCTCGCCGCAGATTCCGTTCACGAGCCTGTCGGCGCCGCTCTCGGTGCCGACCGGCGAGGAGGGCACCCGGGCCCTCGAACTGCTCGAAGACACGCTCCGCCACGAGCCGCGGTTCGAGGCGACCGGCTTCGATCGCTCGGCCTGGGTGTCGCGAAACGCGGTGCCGCCGCGGTCGGTGTGGCGGATCTATCAGGCTGCCGCGGGCGATGCGCTCCCCCGGCTGCTGGCCAGCCTGCTGATCTTCGGTCGCCAGACCGACAAGGAACCCGAGGCCGTGCTCCAGGGGTTCGGGGCCGACGTGGCCGCCGCCCAGCCGGCGGTGGAGTCGCTCGCCGGCTGCCGCTTTGAGAAGGCCGCCGACGTCGCAGGCATGCCGGTGATCCCGCCCACGACCTGGCTGCTGGGTGCTCAGTTCCGGCTGCCGGTGCCGACCACGCCTCCGGCTCCGCCGGCGGCCGGAGAGCTCTCGCCGTTCGATGTGCTCGTGCAGAAACAGGCGCTGGCCGTCCGCGATCGGTTCGTGGAGGCCTGGCCCGACACCCCGCTCCCTGAACTGCTCGGCAAGACGCCCCGCCAGGCGATCGCCGACGTCGAAGGCAGGCGGCGGGTGGAGGCACTCATCTCGGAAGGTGAGGCGACCTCGCGCCGCGCGGATCTTGCCGAAGGCTGGACGGCCGTGCGATCCCGACTTGGCCTCCCGGCGCCGGCAGCGATCGCGGCGGAGCAGCCGCTCGAAGACGTGCCGCCGCTGCGGTGGCATCGCATCGACATGGCAAAGCTGCCGCTCGAACAGCTCCGTGGCCTGCTCGTGACGGCGATGGATGCGGGCTTCGAGCGGGCGACCGAACGGGCCGCCGAAGCCCTCGCCGCGCGGAGCGATGCCACGCCGGAGGATCGCTGGGAGGCGCTCGGTGCCCTCGAGGAGCGGGCGGCGACGAGCCTGCGAAAGCTCGAACTGATCGCCGAGCTGCGGGGAATTGCCAAGCAGCTCAACGCGAGCGAGGGGATGCTCGATGTGGCCGATCTGCGGGTGCGGCTGCAGCGGGGCGATCAGGCCGAGATCGTGCGGCTGCTCGACCGCCTGCGGCGGGACCACTCCCGCGACCGCCGCGTGATCCAGGCGCTCGCCGAAGTGCTGGCCGAGGCGGGCATCGATCTCTCGTCGCTGGCGGCTGCCGGGGCTGCTGGTCCTGCCGGAGCCGCAGCCGCGATGCCTGCAGCCGCGGCCCCCGAAGCAGGCAAACTCTGGACGCCAGGCGGCGCCGAGCCTGCTGGGCCGTCGGGCGAAAAGAAGGTCATCTGGACGCCGTAGCGGCAAAGGCCTCGAGCGCGGCCCGCACCATGCCCACGGCGTGCACCCGCACGATCTGCACGCCCGCAGCGGCCAGGCCACAGGCGGCACCGGCCGTGGCCGCGTCACGTTCCGCCTCGGTGGCTGGGCGGCCGAGGGCCAGTTCGAGCGTCTTGCCGAGAAAGCCTTTCCGCGAATGCCCCACGAGGATCGGGGCGCCGAGATCGAGGAACTCGCCGGCTCGGGCCATGAGCTCCAGATTGTGGGCATGGGTCTTGCCGAAGCCGATGCCCGGATCGAGGCAGATGCGGTCGAGCGAAATCCCGGCTGCGAGCAGCGCGTCCCGCCGCTGCTCGAGATAGGCACGAATCTCCGCCACGACGTCGTCATACCGTGGCTCGAGCTGCATCGTCTGCGGCGTGCCCCGCATGTGCATCGCACAGACGCCGGCGGCCGACGCCACCGCCACGCGGAGCATGTCAGGATCGCCTGCAAGGCCCGTCACGTCGTTGATGATCTCGGCGCCGGCCTCGACGGCCCGGGCCGCGACGACTGCCTTCGAGGTGTCGATCGACACGGGCACGCCCGCCTCCACCGCCAGCCGCCGCACGACCTCACCCACCCGCCGCCACTCCTCGTCGGCCGCGACAGGCTCGGAAAACGGCCGCGTGCTCTCGCCGCCGACGTCGAGCATGTCAACGCCGTCGGCGACGAGCCGCAGCCCATGCGCGACTGCAGCCTCGGCGCCGGCATGCCGGCCGCCGTCGGAAAAGCTGTCGGGCGTGACGTTCACGATCCCCATCACGAGCGGCCGCCGCAGCATGCCCGAAGGATGCGGCAACGCGAGCCGCCGCGTTCGCAGCTGCCAGTGGGTGGGGAGGAGAAAAGGCATGATGAGGTCGAATGTACCTCAGTCATCCCCCTCAGCGATCCCCCTGCTTGCGCATGGGGGCTTCTATGGAGAGCATGGGGGCTTCTATGGGAACGGAACTACCAGGGCTCCTCCATCAGCCCGACGATCTGCTGGGCCATCTTCACGATGGCCTCCTGCTGCGTGCTCACGACCGACCGGCCATACTCCGGCACGAGCGCCGCGGCCTGCCCGACATCGACCGTGGCCGCAGGCAGCGGCACCTCGCCCGAGGCGATCACGGTGCCGCCACGATCCGCCCAGGTGATGAGCGCCTGGTAGTTCATCTCCACCATCCGCGACTGGTCGGTCGGACTCTCCACCACCATCCGCTTCGTGTCGGCGACGACCCGACCGGTGAGCACGCTGTCGGCGCCTCCCTCGGCCCCGACCACCTTGAAGGGCGTCCGCTTCTCGATCTCCTTGCAGACGGCCTCGGTGAGCCGCTCGCCGATGTCGATGGCGGGCGTGGTGCGGAAGCTGTCGCACTGGAACACGGGCACGTAGACGGTGCGCACGTTCGGCGCGTAGAGCGTGTTGTTGCCGAACCGGTAGTTGGCACAGCCCGCCGCGGCGCCGGCGATCGAGGCCAGCATGGCCCCAAGTGCGGCCCGGCGGGAGAGGGCTGGTGTAGTCATCGCCAGAGCCTTCCCGGGATCAGTAGACGGGGGCCGAGCCGCCCGAGTTTTCGCCGCGGGCGATCGCGGTTTCCGCCTCGGCCATGGCGTCGAGCTCCGCCTCCTTGAGCGAGTCGGGATTCAAGACACGGCTCAGCATCGGGAACGGGTCGTCCGACACGTCAGCCTTGTCCTTGATGACCCCGTATTTCTCGCGAGCCTGCGCGGCGAGCAGCGTCTTGGGATAATCGCGGGCGACGAGGGCGTAGTAGATGCGGGCCGAGTTGTAGTGCTTGCCCTTCGCGTAAAACTCAGCGCGGTTGTAGTGCCGCTGCGCCTGCTGGGCGGCGATCTGGGCCCGCGTTTCCTCGAGGCGGATCTCGTCCTCGCCCGACAGCTGGTCGGGAAACTGCACGAGCGTCTGATCGGCGAGAACCTCGGCCTCGTCGAGGATACCCCCTTCATACCCGGGCCCCTGATACGCCCGAATCTTCGACTGCAGGCCGAGCATATGGGCCTGGAGCAGAAAGTCGCTGTCGGGATACTCGCTCCGCAGCAGGCCGTAGAAATAGTCGGCGTCGAGCCACTGCCGGTCGAGAAAGTGGGCATTGGCCTGGGCCATGATGCTGTCGTCGGCCAGCGGCCCGCGGGGATCGTTGATCCGCACGTGATCGTAGGCCTTGAGGGCCCGGCCCTGGGTGTCGAACAGCGGCCGGCTGCGGTCGACGAGGTTGGGCACGATCACCGGCAGCGGGCTCTTCTGGTCGAGCGCGATCCAGTATTGGGCGATCACGAACTGCCGCTGTGCGATCCGATCGAGATAGCGGGTGTTGGCATATTTCTTGACGAGCTGGTCGTAGCAGTCCTCGGCCTTGGGATACTGGTCGGTGAAGAACAGGCACTCGGCGAGTTGCCAGAGGGCGTCTTCCTCGATCACGGAGTCGGGCCAGCGATCGATCGTGATCTTGTACTTCTTGCTGGCCTCCTCGTACTTGCCCTCCCGGAACAGGGCATCGGCCTCGGCCAGCGCCGCCCGGGCGACCGGCTCATTGGGGCCGCGGCCGACTATCTTCTTCCACCGCTTCTTGACGTTCTCTCCCTTGAAGTATTCCCAGCCGAGTTCCTGCTCGGGCGCCGCATACTCCGACGAGATCACCGTCGAATCGTCGGCGGCGGCCACGGGCGTCTCCTTCGCCCACGGCCACGTCGGCGTCTTGAACGTCGCGCAGCCCGTCGTCGTGATCACGCACGCGAACAACGTGGTCGCCAACGCGAATCCATGCCTGGTGATGATGGTCATGCAACTCACGGTGAGGATCGATGGGAAAAGCCAGTGCGGGCCGGGCGGCGGGCGGCCTGGAAGGGCAGCCAGCGGGCGGCCACGAGGGGCCGTTCGAGCGTGTGGGCGAGGTAGGAGTTCATCACGGCCCGCACCTCCCCGGCGATGGCCGGATCGAGCGGGGCATCTGCAGCCGGAAGCCGGGGGCCACCGTGTTCACGCAGCGCGGCCATGGCCGCCGCCGACACGGAAATGACGGTCCGCCGGCCGACGCGGCAGCGGCTGCACAGGCCGCCGCCGTCGAGCATGCCGAAGGCGATGCGGCCCGTTGCAGGCAGGCTCGCGTGGCAGGCGGCGCAGGCCGAGACGGAGGGCTTGAGGCCGGCGAGCCGCAGGAACGTGAATTCCGCCCAGAGGAGTCGCGCGGCGACGACGGCGTCGGGCTCGGCCGAGGCCGAGAGAGCCCGCAGCGTCGCATGGGCTGCGTCGAAGAGTTCCGGCTGGGGATCGGCATCGGCGGTGAGGGCCTCGAGCAGTTCGGCGACGTGCATGCCGCCGGCGAGTGCCGCGAGGCTCGTGCCCACGCGGAATCTGTGTTCGAGACACGCCTCGGTCATCAGATCGAGGCCGCCGGAGGTTTTGCGAAGGAGCAGTACCTGACAGATCGAAAGCAGGTCAAGGCCGCCGTCGAAGCTGCTCTTGGGCCGCCACGCCCCCTTGGCCAGAGCCCGCACCTTGCCGAACTCGCGGCAATACAGGCAGACCACGCTGCTCGTCTCGCCGAACGGCACCGTCCGGATGACGATCGCACGGGTCTTCTCAGCGGCCATCGCGCGGCCCACCCTCCGCCGGCGTCCGCGACGCCTCGCCGAGCCGCTCGACCCGCACGAGGTCGATCCGCCGCCTGGTCGCGGCCAGCACCTCCAGCCGCACCCCGTGCGACTCGAGCGTTTCGCCCGTCTGCGGAATCCGGCCGCACTCATGGAACACGAAGCCACCGATCGTCTCGAAATCCTCCTCCTCGGGCAGCTCCACGCCGAGCCGCTCGTTGACCACCGCGATCCGCACGTGGGCCAGCGCCTCGCAGGCCTTCTCGGAGAGCATGCGGATGCCGTCGGCGAAGGCCTCGTCGTGCTCGTCGGCGATCTCGCCCACGATCTCTTCGAGCGCGTCCTCGATCGTCACGACCCCCGACACGCCGCCGAACTCGTCGGTGACCACGGCCATGTGGGTGTTGCCCCGCTGAAACTCCCGAAGCAGTTTCTGCACGCTCATCGACTCGGGAACGAACCACGGTGGCCGGAGGAGCGGTCGCAGCGCCGGCTGCCCTACGTCGGGCGCGAGCCCCGCGGCGATGCGGCGGAGCAGATCGCGGATGTGCAGAATGCCGATCACGTCATCGGGCGAACGATCCCAGACGGGCAGCCGCGTGTGGCCGCTGTCGGCCGCGAGCCGCACCGCCTCGTCCCACGGCGTGGATGCCGGCAGCGACGTGATTGCGGTCCGCGATGTCATGATCCCGGCCACGCGCACCTCGTCGAGCCCGATCACTCCCCGGATCATGTCGCGGGCCTCTCCCTCCAGCCGACCCTCGCGGTGGGCCTCGTCGACCACCAGCCGCAGTTCGTCGGCCGGCCGCGACGGCTCCTGGCCCTTGTGGCCGAAGACGCCGGCGAGCGCTGCGGCGAAGCGGCCAAGCTGGCCGACCACCGGCGCGATCACGACGACCAGCGGCCGCCAGATCTCCCAGGTGGCCACCACGATCCACGGCCCCGCGAGCTTCACGAGCAGCACCGGCACCACGACGAGCACCACCCAGACGAGACCGATCCAGCCGATCAGGGCCGATACGTCCACCGCGAGCGGCCGCTCGGCGCCGAGTGGACCGCGAAAGGCGAGGAGCGTCGCCACCACCGAGGTGCCCACCACGATGGAGGCGGCGATGAAGGCGATCGTCTCGCTGGCCGCGAGGATCTGCTCGTAGCGTTCGGGTTTGCGCCGCCGCTGGCAGAGATCCTGGATGATCTGTCGCTGGGCGCCGCGCACCGCCCGGGCCTGCACGGCAGCGAGGCTCGCCACCACCAACAGCGCCACCGCCGACTCGAAGCCCAGGGAGTCGAGGGGTCTCATCGGCCGGCCTGCCGCGGGCGTGCACGTGGCGGGCGCGGCAGCCCGGCGGCCGCCATCAACACCCGTTCTCGGGCCCGCATCGCCCGGCGTTTTTCGGGTACGAGATCGTCATACCCGGCCAGATGCAGAAGCCCGTGCACCACGTAATACGCCACCTCGTGACGCGGCGCCCAGCCGAGTTCGCGGGCCATGCGTCGGGCCGTCTCGGTGCTGACGGCAATGTCCCCCTGGAGACCGCCGTGGGGCCCACCCTCGGCCAAGTCGAACGTGATCACGTCGGTCGGTCCCGGAATCCCCAGCCACTCCTCGTGCAGCTTGGCCATTCGCCGATCACCCACGAGCAGGATCGAGATCTCGGCTTGCTCCACACCCTCGCGTGCGAGCGCCTTCCGCGCGGCCCGCTCGAGCCACGCCGCGCCAATCCGCACGGCTCGCTGCTTGTCGAGGATGTCGATCTGAATGTCGTCGGAGTTCATGTCTTTCCTCGCACCCAAGCGGACGCATGCATAAATCAAGGGGCGAGCCGGTCGGGGGTCGCGCGCAGCCGCCGGTGAATTTTGACTGGCAGCGTTGGCGAACCACTTCTTTGGAGCATGAATCGTCAAAATCCGCCGGCGGCGAGCACGGGCCCCCGACCGGCGGTGGCTACGAGTTGAGGGTGGCGAACGTCCGGCGACAGGGCGTGGGCATAAAGACCGTCATCATGCCGTCCGCTGATCCGGATACTTCACACGCCCGTGATAGACCGCCGTGAGGCTCTTCACGAGGCTCTGCTCGACGACGCCGAGTTCCTCGAGCGTGAGCCCGCATTCGTCGAACTGGCCGTCGAGCAGCCGCTTCATCGCCAGGTCGTGCACGAGGCTCGCGATCCGGGCGGGCGTCGGCTCGGTGAGCGTGCGGCTCGCGCTCTCCACGGCGTCGGAGAGCATGAGCACGGCCGACTCCCGCGTGCTCGGCTTGGGCCCGGGATAGCGATAGGTCTGCTCGTCCACCTCGCCGCCATTCGGGTCGGCCTGCGAACGCTCGGTGGCCCGCCGGTAGAAATACTCCACGAGCGTCGTGCCGTGGTGCTCGGCGATCAGGTCCACGAGCGGTGCGGGCAGGTTGTACTGCCGCGCCAGCTCCACGCCTTCCTTTACGTGGGCGATGATGATTAGCGTGCTCATCGCGGGCACAAGCGCCTCGTGGCGGTTCTCCCGGCCCTGGTTCTCCACGAAGTAGGCCGGCTTGAGCATCTTGCCCACGTCGTGGAAATAGGCGCCCACCCGCACGAGCAGGCCGCGGGCGCCGATCGCCTCGGCCGCGGCCTCGGCGAGGCTCGCCACGTTGATCGAGTGGTTGTACGTGCCGGGCGCCCGCCGCACGAGCTCTTGGAGCAGCGGATGGGCCGCATCGCCCACCTCCAAAAGACTCAGGTCGGTAAGCACGCCAAACGACCGTTCGATGAAGGGCAGCAGGCCGGTCATGAGAAAGCCGGCAAGCAGCGTCCAGACGCCGGTGCGGCCGGCCTCGTAGACGAGCTGGGCGTCGAGCGGCCGTTCCTCGAGCAGGCTGGCGCCGAGCTGCGTGAGAGTCGCCACCGCGCCGGCCCAGAGGCCCACGTAGATCAGCTTGCTGCGGCTGCGGATTCGGCCCGTCCAGAAGATCATCGCGGCCGCGGCCGCGGTGAGCGTCACGTAGGACGCCAAGCCGTGGCCGAGCCCCACCACCACCACGAGGGCCGCCTGAGCCGTGAGCAAGAGCGCGATGTCCTGGTCGAAGGCCAGGGCGACCGTCATCGCGAAGATGAGCAGGGGCACCACCTCGGCCTGCCACGATTCGCCGGCCGACAGCATCGAAAGCACGATCGTGACCACCGAGAGACCGAGGAGCGTGACCACGTCACCCACGTCGCCGAGCAGCTCGCGATGGTGGCGGTGGATATAGAACCCGGAAAGGGCGAACATCGCCACGAACAAACCGAGCAGCGAGAGCGTGCGGGCAATCCGCTGACGCGTATCCTGCTGCCGCACGAAGGCGTCGTGCTCCCGCCGCAGGAGGCCGACCGTCTCCGCGTCGAGCAGCGCACCGGCCTCGGCGAGCACGTCGCCTGCGGCATACCGTACGAACTGCTGCGGCGTCTTGGCGATCGCCTCCTTCTTGGCACGGGCGGTCGCCTCGCGATCGAGCTCCAGCGAGCCCGTCAGCCGCGACTCGAGCCAGACGAAGATCAGATCGGCGAACGGGCCCTCGCCGAGCTCCTCGCGAAGCCGCGACTTGAGCCGCGCCTTCGCCTCACCGAGCAGCACGTGGGCCACCTGCACTCGCGTGACCTCGGCCGCATTGCCCAGCGGATGCACGTCGATCTCGGTCTGGCTGCCCTCGTCGATGCCGTGCTGGATCTTCTCGAGCACGCCCTGGTTCTCGACGTCGGCGAAGGCGTTGTCGATCGCCTTCTCGAACTCGATCAGCCGCTCCTTCGTGTCGATCTTCGCCCGAAACCGCTGGAATGCCTGCTCGGCCTCGACCACCACCCGATCCGGCGCGGGCGGCTCGGGGGCCCTGTCGGGTTGTGACTTCTCTGGCTGGGATTTGTCGGGCTTGGGCTTCGGCTCGTCCTGTTCGCTCTTCTCGTCCCCCTTTGCCGTGTCGTCTGCGGCGGACTTCGCCTCACCGGCAGCCGGCTTCTCATCCCCTTCGGCCGGCGGCTCGGGCGCGACTGGCGGCTCGGCCTTCGCTGCCTCGGCGGCCACGGCCAATTCGATCGCCTGGCCGGCGTCCGGGGCGAACTCGAGCCAGGCCTCCTTCGACACGCGGCCGAGGCCGTCAGCGGCGGCGATCTCCGCCACGCGGTTCTTGAGACCGTCGCGGAGCCGCACGACCGGGGCCTTGTCCTGTGCATAGACGATCCGCACGCGTGCTGCGGCCCGCTGCTGGGCCTCGCGGGTGCCCTCGGCGTCGGGCCGCTCGAACGGCACCCGCGACACGACGCCTCGGGGCGGCACCGAGCCCGTCTGGAACGGAAACGGCTCCTCCCAGCCGTGGAGCATCACGAGGAGCACCGCGGCCGCCGCGAGGCAGAGGCCGAGCCGCAGGAGCACGTCGCCTCGCGAGGCAGTCTCGAGCAAGGCGCCGAAGAAGCCCTGGGGGGCATCGACCGCGCCCGAACGGCGGCGACGGCGGAACGACGAGGGTGAAGAGTTGGGCATCGCGGCGTTCACCCGTCGTAGGCGTCGACGATCCGCTGCACGAGCGGATGTCGCACGATGTCGGAGCCGCCGAGCTGCACGCGGCAGCAGCCGGCCACCTTCTCCAGGCGGCGGGCGGCATCGACGAGGCCGCTGGTGCGATCCGGCGGCAGGTCGATCTGCGTGGTGTCGCCCGAAATCACCATCTTCGAGCCGTGGCCGAGCCGCGTGAGAAACATCTTCATCTGCGACACGGTCGTGTTCTGTGCCTCGTCGAGGATGATGAAGGCGTTGTTGAGCGTGCGGCCGCGCATGTAGGCCAGCGGGATCATCTCCACGATGTCCTGCTCGGTGAGCCGCTTGAGCGCCTCGAAGTCCATCATCTCCCGGATCGCGTCCATCAGCGGACGCAGATAGGGATTGATCTTGGCCTGCAGGTCGCCGGGCAGGAAGCCGAGGCTCTCGCCCGCTTCGACGGCAGGCCGCGCGAGCACGATCTTCCGTACCCGCTCCGCGCGGAGATACGACACGGCCATCGCCACGGCGAGGAACGTCTTGCCGCAGCCGGCAGGCCCCGTGCAGAGCACCACATCGTGATCGCGGATCGCCTGCACGTAGGCGGCCTGGCCGGCTGACCGGGGCACGAGCTGCTTGCCCGGCTGCTGGATCTCGATCGGGGCGTGCCGCTCCGGAGGCTTCTCGCCGGTGGCCACCGACACCAGTCGATCGACCTGCTCGGCGGCGACGGTGCCCTCGTCGCGGGCGATCCGGTCGAGCGCCTCGAAGATCTCGGCGGCCCGGGCGACGGCCGATTCCTCCCCCTCGATGCGGATGGAATCGTCGCGGGCCGACACGCCGACGTTGAGGGCGGTCCGGATGCGGCGGAGATGCTGGTCGCGCGGCCCAAACACGGCAACGAGCCGTTTGGAGTCGACCACCGCGATTGTCGTGCGCGTCATCGATTCCCGGGGCGACTGGTGTCGCCGCCGGTCGTCAGGGGCGGGTGCAACCACACCACGAGTATACCCCGCCAAAACCGCCCCCGATTTCCCGCGAAAAACCCAAACCGGGAGGCCCGGGGCTGCTCGTGCCGTTGAGCCGGCGTTGCTGGCCAGCGAAGCCAGGATGGCGAGAGCGCAGCCAGCATCGAGTGAGCGAAGGGCAGGATGCCCGTAGCGAACGTCCGGGCGAAACGGCACGGGCAGTCCCGGGCCGGCACCACTGCGATTCGGGCGGCCCCTACGCCACCCAGAGCAGCCAGGCGACGGGGGCTGCGAAGGCGAGTGAATCGATGAGGTCGAGCACGCCGCCGAGGCCGCCGAGCAGCCGGCCGGAATCTTTCGCGCCGAGCTCACGCTTCACGAGCGACTCTGCGAGATCACCGAGCATGCCTGCGGCGCCCACGACGAGACCGAACACGATCCAGCCTCCGAGGGGCCGCGCCTCCGCCACGAAGCCCGACTTCTCGAAGATGAGCCACGCTGCCAGCAGCGAGCCGGCGAGCGAGCCGACGCCGCCTTCCCAGGTCTTCCCCGGACTGAGCACCGGCGCCATCTTCGTGCGGCCCACGAGCGAGCCGACCAGGTAGGCGAGGATGTCGCCCGCCTTCACGACGGCGATCAGGCTCACGAGCGGCAGCACGCCGAGGTGCCCCGGCCCGCGCTGCTCGGGTCCGAGGTTCTCCACGCAGAGCAGCCGCAGCGCCACCATGAATGCCAGTGGCAGCCCGAGGCAGAGGGCGGTGAACACGCCGGCCGTCACGCGGTTGAGCGCACCATTGTCGGCGCGGTAGCCGGGAATCTCGGCCGCGATCACGAGGCCGCAGGCCGCGGCGCAGGCGAAGGCCGTCCAGCCGAGAGTGGCGAGGGGTGAGAGGCTGCCGGTTGCGGCCGCGGCCTGCCCGCCAGCCGCGGCCGAGAGCACGATGGCCACGGCGGCGGCCATCACCACGCCCGTCCGCAGGTGGATGCCGCGGGAGGCGAAGAGTCTGGCGATTTCGACCGTGCCGCGGAGCGCCACGATCACGGCAAGCGGCAGCAGCCACCACACGGGCTGCGCCCCGCCGAGACCGACGGCATCGGCCCAGGTGAGCGACGCGATCACCGCGACGGCGATCGCCGACACGATGGCTCGGGAGCCGAACGAGCTGCGGGATGCAGCGGTTGAGGCTGGCGTGCTCACGAGATCGACAGCCCTCCGAATCGCCGCTCACGCCCCGCGAAGGCGGCGATCGCCTCGTCCAGGTTGGCCTCGGTGAACTCGGGCCAGGCGACGTCGGTCACCCAGAGTTCCGCGTAGCTGATCTGCCACAGCAGAAAATTGCTGATCCGCATCTCGCCCGCCGTGCGGACGAGCAGATCGGGGTCGGGCATGCCCGCCGTGTCGAGCCGGCTGGCGAACAGCTCCTCGTCGATGGCGGCGGGCTCGAGCCGGCCGGCCTGCACCTCCTCGGCGAGCCGCCGGGCCGCATCGGCGATCTCGCCCCGCGAGCCGTAGTTGATCGCGAGGCAGAGCCGCATGCCGGTGTTGGCGGCACACATCGCCACCGTCGCATCGAGCGCCTCGAGCGTGGCCGCCGGCAGCCCTTCGCGGCGGCCGATCATCGCCAGGCGAATCCCCTCCCGCATGAGCAGCGACCGTTCCTCGATCATGTACTGCTCGAGCAGGTGCATGAGGAACGAGAGCTCCGCCGCTGGCCGCCGCCAGTTCTCGCTCGACAGGCAGTAGAGGGTGAGCTGCTCGATGCCGAGGCGGGCGCAGTGCTCAGTGATCCGCCGCACGGTGGCGACGCCGCGGCGATGCCCCTCGATCCGCGGCAGTCCACGGGCCTGGGCCCAGCGGCCGTTGCCGTCCATGATGATCGCGACGTGCCGCGGCAGGCGGTCGGCGCCGGTCTCGGTCGGCGACGCGGTCACGCCGAGGCCGGGATGCGAGACTGGGGGCGTGGCCATGGGCGGGAGTCCCGGGCGGCGGATTCGCAAAAGATGGTTTGCTCGCGGTCGGGACCGACCGACACGAACGACACCGGCCGGCCGAGCAGCTCACCGATCCGCTCGACGTAGCGACGGGCGTTGGCCGGCAGGCCGGCATACGTCCGCACCTCGGTGAGCTCCTCCGGCCACCCGGGCAGCGTCTCGTAGACCGGCACGGCCTTGCGGAGGTCGTCGATCTGGCTCGGGAACTGACTCGTCCGCACGCCATCGATCTCGTAGGCCGTGCAGATCTTCAGCTCGTCGAGCCCGCCGAGCACGTCGAGCAGCATCACGGCGAGCTCGTCCACGCCCGACAGCCTCGTCGTGTAGCGAGCCGCCACGGCGTCGAACCAGCCGCACCGCCGCGGCCGCCGCGTGACCGTGCCGTATTCGTTGCCGCGGTCGCGGATGTACTGGCCGGTGGCGTTGTCCTGTTCCGTGGGCAGCGGGCCGCCGCCGACCCGCGTCGAGTAGGCCTTCACCACACCGATTACGCGATCGACCCAGCGGCCGGGCACGCCCGATCCGCTCGCCACGCCGAGGCCCGAGGAGTTGGAGCTCGTCACGTAGGGGAACGTGCCGTGGTCGATGTCGAGCAAAGCGCCTTGCGCGCCCTCGAAGAGCAGCGGCTTGCCCGCCTCGACCGAGTCGAGCAGGAAGGCCGTCGTGTCGCAGACGAACGGCCGCAGCCGCTCGGCATACCGGGCATACTCCGCATGGATGGCAACGGGATCGAGCACCGTGGCTGCGGCGCCGCTTCCCTGCCAGGCCGTGAGCATGCGGTTCTTGAGGCCGGCGATGTGGGAGATCTTGTCGGCGATGTCGCCGCGATAGAGATCGCCGAGCCGGATGGCCAGGGCACGGCCCACCTTGTCGCGGTAGCAGGGGCCGATGCCGCGGCCGGTGGTGCCGATCGCCTCGCCCCCCGACACGCTGCCGTCGAGGATGCGGTCCTCGGCCACGTGCCAGGGAAAGACGACGTGGGCCCGGTCACTGATCCGCAGCTTGCCCTCGATCTGCACGCCCCGGGACTCGAGGCCGTCGATCTCCTTGATCACGCTGGCCGGATCGAGCACCACGCCGCCGGTCACCACGCAGGCCACGCCGTCGCGGAGAATGCCGCTGGGGATGAGAGAGAGCTTCCACTTCTGGCCGCCGGAGACGACCGTATGGCCGGCATTGGCCCCGCCCGCGTAGCGGACGACGATTTCGTGGTCGGCCGTGAGGATGTCGACGAGTTTGCCCTTGGCCTCGTCGCCCCATTGCAGACCGATGACGCATGTGCCGGGCACGAAGAGATCCTCACGGAGCCTGGGAAACCGCGGAGGCTGCGAACGTGAGACCTCCCCACAGAGTCTAAAACCGGCCAAAACGCGGTCAAGGATGGCGTGCAACAATAGGGGAGATGAAGAGCCACCCCGGAAAAGTGCATCACGTGACCGCCGCCGACCGCGGGCAGACGCTCGCGGCGTTCCTCCGGGCGCGGCTGGACGGGGCGAGCTGGTCGCGGGTGCAGAAGCTCGTCCGCGGGCGGCACGTGCTCGTCCACGGCAACATCTGCACCGATTCAGCCCGGCGGCTCAAGGATGGCGAGGTGGTGAAGGTGCTCGACGTGGCGGCCGCGCCGCTGCCCAAGGCCGACGACGTGCGAATCGTGCACGTGGATGCCGACGTCGTCATCGTGGAGAAGCCGACGGGGCTCACCACCACTCGGCACCACGAGGAGGCCTCGTGGCCGGCCAAGCGGCGGCAGCTGCAGCCCACGCTCGAGGAGCTGGTGCCCGACGCGATCGGCCGGTTCCTCTCTGCCCGCGGCACGGCCGGACCCCGCGGCGCGAACCGCACCCGGATCCCGCCGGTGCGGGCCGTGCATCGAATCGACCGCGAGACGAGTGGCCTCGTCATCTTCGCCCGCAACGTACCGGCCAGCCGGATCCTCGCCGAGCAGTTCCGTCTGCACACGACGCACCGTCGCTACCTCGCCCTCGTGGTGGGCCGCGTGGGCTCGGGCACGATCCGGTCGCACATTCTCCGCGACCGCGGCGACGGCCGGCGTGGCTCCACCGACTCCGACGACGGCAAGCTGGCGATCACGCACGTGGCGCCAGTGGAGCATTTCGGCGACGCCTACACGCTCGTCGAATGTCGGCTGGAGACGGGCCGCACGCATCAGATC
This sequence comes from Pirellulales bacterium, assembly GCA_044370205.1. Lineage (GTDB taxonomy): Bacteria > Planctomycetota > Planctomycetia > Pirellulales > UBA1268 > QWPN01. The sequence goes on from JBILVW010000021.1 coordinate 14,925, forward strand.
CGGATTCACATGGCCGAGACCGGCCACGTGGTCTGCGGCGAGCGGGTCTATAAACCGACCCGCCGCGGCACACCGCCAGACGAGTCGCGGGCGCCCCGGGTGATGCTCCACGCAGCCGAGCTCGGGTTCGTGCATCCAGTGAGCGGCGAAGAGTTGCGATTCACGAGCCCACTCCCCGCCGACATCCTCAAGGTGCTCGCCGCCCTGCGGAAGGCATACACGCCAAAACCCTAGGGACGGGCTGGGCCTCACGGCAGCGTGAGCGACTCGCCTCCGGCCCGCGTGGCCGCGGCCTTCCACACGGCCGGGTCGACGTCGTCGGTCACGAATCGCAGCGAGCCGTCGGCCATGGCCACGTTCACGCCCCCGGGATGCCGGCTCCGCGCCGCTCGCCAGCCGTAGCCCGCGTACATCCTGGCAAGATCGGCCGTGCTCATCAGCGCCGCGAGGCAGTCGAGCGTTGGATCGTTGGGCCGCCGGGCATGGTTGTAGAGCGTCGTCCGATACTCGCCGTTGGCCCAGGAAAAGCCACGAAGGTCGGTGAAGTTGTAGTAGAAGGGCCGGCCACAGGCCGCATCGGTGAGCGGCGCGACGAACACGAATCCGTAGCCGGTGGCGACCTCGATGCCCGCCGACGTGCGGCCTGCGATCGGCCCGTCGCCCAGCAGGCTCTCGGAAAAGG
>JBILVW010000456.1:0-2570 GCA_044370205.1 Pirellulales bacterium
TAGATGTGCCGCCCGGGCCGCCGAGCGACAGAGGTCCGCTCGCCGAGATGAACGTTGGCCGCCGGGAAGGTCAGGCAGGACCGGCCGGCAACTCATTGCGGGCGTTCGACATCGCTGCCCGCGGCGCTCCTCGCTGGCAGCTTCCCGCCGCCGGCAGAGAGGCGTGGTATCTCGGCGCCCCGCTGGCTGCCGGCGGGGAGCTGTATGTGCTGGTGGAGGAGAAGGGAGAGATTCGCCTTGACGTTCTGGATGCACGACGGGGCACCGTGGCCTGGTCGCAGCCGCTCGCCGAGCTCGACGACGACGAGCAGATTTCCAGTGGGCGGTCGCGGTCGCGGAAGCTGGCCGGATTGTCGCCGGCCCTCGCCAACGGCGTGATCGTTTGCCCGCTGGGCACCGGTGCGATCGTGGGGATCGATCTGGCCACCCGCACGTTGCTCTGGGCCCATCGATACCCCCGCAGCGACCGCCAGGATTCCCAACGCATGCCTGCCTCCGCTGAGCGAGGTTTCTCGGCTCGTCGGCCGCCTGTCTTCGGCGACGGTCTCCCCGTGATCGCCGGCGGAAAAGTGCTGCTCGCAGCCCACGACTCGAGCGGCCTTGTCTGCCTCGACCTGCGAACCGGCAGGCCGGCATGGGACGAGCCTGTATCGGGCGTCGTGCTGGTCGCGGGTGTGGTCGAGAACCAGGTGATCGTCATCGGCCAGCGGGCCGTCGAAGCTCGGGCACTCGCCGACGGCAGCCTGGTCTGGCAGCTTCCCTTCACCACTGCCGGAGGAAGACCCAGCGGTCGCGGCATTCTCACGCGCGAGCGGCTGCTGCTGCCGCTCGACAGCCCCGAAGTGGTGGAAGTGAATCTCAGCGACGGCACGATCGCCGGTCGGTCGCCGGCCCGCGGGGGCCTCGTGCCTGGCAATCTCGTGGCCTACCGCGGCGAGGTGATCTCACGGGGCCTCGATTCGCTCGATGTCTTCCATCAACAGGCGGCGCTTGAAACGCAGATTCGCACCGCAGAGGCCAGCGATCCCGAGGCGCCGTGGGTGCTCCAGTGGCGGGGCCAGCTCCAACTGGAGGCGGGGCGCGTTGCCGAAGGGCTGAATCTCCTCGCCCGCGCGGCATCCGCCAAAGGCAGTCGAGTTCCACCTGAAACGCTGCCCGATGCGATCGTCTTCGGAATGGAGCGCGACTTTGCCGCCGCGGCACCGGCCTGGCGACAGGCGAGTCGGCAGGGGTCCATCTTTGCGGGAAGCTCGTCGACCGCCAGAGCAGCTGCCCGTGTGGCGATCGACGGCTTTCTCCAGGCCGGAGCATGGGACGATGCCTGGGGAGCGATTTCCGAATTCCTCGACGACGAGCCGGCCTCCACCGCGGCCACTCCGACCCGAGATCCAGCCGACCCCAGACTGATGGTCAGCGACGACCGCTGGCTCGCCGGACGGCTCGCCACGCTGCTCGAGCGCGGACCGCCGGAGATCCGCGAGGCGATCGCGGTGGCGGCGGACCGCGCCGTGATCGCGGCAGGATCCCGCCCTCAGGCCGCTGATCTGCTCGCAGCCCTCGCCGAACGCCTCGCTCCACTCGCCGCAGCTACCCGCGCCCGCGAACTCGCGGCGGAGGCCAGCCACTCGGGTGAAAACGAAGGCTCAGCCGCCGCGATCCACAGGGAGTGGCAGCTCCTGTGGCTTGCGGCGAAGGCCGCTCCCGAGGCTCGCAGTCGCGCTCGCGAGGCACTCACTTCCGGTCGGCCGGAGGTTTTTCGCGGCGCGGCTTCGGGATCGACTGCCTCCGATATTGCATGGCCGCTCGGTCGCGTGGACTTCCGGCGGCTGCCGCTCGGCGGCGGCACCTTCGCCGCCGGGGAACGCGGGCAGCTCATGCCGCTTCCCGTGGAACTGGATGCAGACGCCGCGGTGCCCGGGCTCCGTCTGGCGTGCGATGCCCAAGAGGCTCGAATCCACGTCTTCGATGGATTCGGCCGCCCCCTGCTCGAACCGCTTGCCATCGATTCTGTCGGCTCCCGGCACGGACTCCCGTGGCTGCCGCAGGCGAGCGGCTTCGAAGCCTGGGCCCTTGGCCGAATGCTCTTCGTCCGCACGGGCCGCACGCTGTCGGCCTACGACCTCGCCGGCGGCAACCGGCCGGTGTGGACGCATTCGGGCTCGGGCCCGCTGCGGGAACAGGCCGTCGGCCTGTGGCCCCGTGAAGGTGGCGGTCGCGCCGGTCGCCACGGCGGCGTTCCGATCGGCCTCGAGATCACCGAACCCGACGAGCGGTTTCATCCGGGGCAGTCGCGCGGCGGCCGACCCCGGCTCAGTGGTGCCCTCCATTTCGATGCCGGCACGCTGACCCTCGTCGATCCCTGCTCGGGAGCCATGCTCTGGGAGCGGCACGGGCTTCCGCCCGCAGCGGACCTCGTGGGTGACGACGACTTCGTCGCGGTCTGCACGCCGAACGGCAAGGAGTCACCCGTCCTTTCGATGCGCGACGGCCGACTCCTGCGGCATGGCAGCCTGCCATCAAGGAGGCAACGGATCGCCACCCGGGGCCGGCGAATCGTCGAGGCCAGGCCG
>JBILVW010000270.1:0-4524 GCA_044370205.1 Pirellulales bacterium
CGGGGAACGATTCCGGACACTGGAGCAGCAGTTGTTCCAGGGGGCGGTCTGAAAACTCGAGATGGAAGTACTCGATAGCTAGGTCACGGTAGATGGACAGTCGTGTCTTCATTGAGGCTCTCGGAGGCTTCCGGATGACGCATTCTTCGGGAGGAGGCAAGGAGCGGCACTCCGTCACTGCAGGTATGGCGGTGCATAACAAAGCGACTGGGACGCGAGTCAGACCCTACCTGCAAGGGCGGAAGGCCGCTTATTGGTATGCGAGAGGCAGGAGACAGAGGGGCCACCGTCTCGGCCTGTTTTCCCTCCGCCCTCGCATCGCGGCACTGGTGTCTGTCTGGACAAGAGCACGTCGCGGTAATGACGTGATCATCACCACTAGCGAGGAAAACGATGAAAAACACTCTTGAGGCACTGATAGTCAAGAAATTCAAGGACGCGGAGGCCGATCTCGACATCGGCCGTCACTGGATCGATGAGACGGTCGTTCTACGGATCTCCGGCAGCGTCGAGCGCCACGAGGACCAGTGGATTGCCCCCACGATCAGTATTCCGCTGATTCCCACCATCGCGTTCTTCTGGGAGCGTCTGGGGGTTGAGAAGGACGCGGCTATGAGCGTTCTGCGGGAGGCCATCGCGGAGGCGATGCGGGCGAAGACCAATGAGTCGCCCAGCATCAAGAGCAAGATGGACGATGTCGCCGAGGCCGTCGCGGCGGTCAAGCGGGATCTGATCTACGAGCTGCCGAAGTTGCGTCGTGCCGGCAGGACCGATGTCAGCGACCTGCAGATCACGCTGAACGCCCTGACGCCGGTCTCGGAGCCCCTCTACGCAGTCGCCTGATTTCGCTGGTGGGTGCCGGGGTAGTGGGTTCGCCTGCTGCCCCGGCATCTACCCAGGCAGGCGGCAGGTCAAAGGATTTGAGGATTCCTCAAATCGGTACCTTTTTCCATCCCCTGAGCGGTGAAACTGACGGTGGTGACGAAACCGGATATGCTCTCGGAAGTCGTTGACCGGCAACGACTAACGGTCGATTCCGTGGTTTCTTCTGGAACTGCGAAATCGTCTCGCCTCAAATTTCTAATCCCAGGGTCGCTGGTTCGAGTCCAGCCGGGCGTAGTTTCTGACTTCGACAGCGGCTATTCGTGCTCGCTATCCACGTGGGCCTCGCCGTCGCCGTCGATGTCCACGTGCAGCACCATCGGGTTACAGCAGACGGGGCAGTCCTCCACGTAGTCCTGATGCGAGCCGGCCGACACGTCCACCGGCACCACGATCTCCTCACCGCACGTCTCGCAGACATAAGTCGCTTCCACGTTGGTCGAGCGGCCAGACTCCGATTGGCGGGATCGCTGTTTCTTCCCCATTGTTTTCTCCCCATTCACGAATGGTCGTCGTTGCGACGAACGCTTGCCGCATTCTACCGCCGATAACCGCCCGGGGTCGCGTCAGGCGGCCTCGCGACGGCCGCGGCGACCGACCGCAGCCGCGAACCGCTTGATGTGTGTGCCGATCGCCAGGGCGTCAGCCTGGGCCGCCAGCATTCGCTCCGTCGCCGACAGGACAGGTAGGCCATCGCCAGGCAGCGGGATCGCCAGGCCGTGCCGCCGGATGAACCGCTCGAGCCGGCGACGGATCGAATCGGGGAGTTCATGCCGCCACGCATGCTGCCGAGCCAGCGGATCTTTGTGGACGTGGAGAAACCGTGAGCCGCGATCCTCGCCGGGGCCATCCCGCTTGGCGACGAGGGATTCCAGGGCGGCACGGGCAGCGGCATCGGCCGGGAGGCCCACGTGTCGCCAGATCCTGACGGACTCTCCGACGGGATCAACGCAGAGGGCGTCGTACTCCACGAGGATGGCCGAAGGGCTTGCCGCGACGAACTCCCGCATGTGCTGAGATCGCAGCCATGTCAACGCGAGCAACCGCTCCTCGGGAGTCTCGGCGGAAGTGACCAGCGACCGCGCTGCCCGCGAGAGCGTCTCGTCACGGCCGACGAGAGCCCATTCGATCCGGGTCCATTTGAGCATGCCCCACCGGCGCACGCTGTTCACGACGCCCAGCGGATGACGATCGAGCGCGACGACCTGATCGGCGGCGATCGCAGCCGAGGCCCATCCGATGTTCTCGATCCGTGGCTGTTTGATGATCAGGTGGTAGCCGGCCTCGCCTGGAAAGCTTTCGCGTGCCAGCTCCTCGACGTGCATCGCCGCCAATCGCGAAAGCCGGTCGGCGGATGGATCGACTGCGGCCGTGCGGAAGAATCGCGGAATCGGGATGTCGGGCACCGGCCGTCCCCGCTTGCCGCGGAGGATGAAGCGACCGCCGTTGAAGACGGTCTGCATGTCGATCCCGGTGCACGGATGCGCCTGCGAGGCAAAGGGCTCGAAGATGGACCGCGAGGCCGGATGGCAGCCGAGCAGTTCGCCGAGCCAGGTCGTACCCCCGCGGGAGTGCCCCACGACGTAGGTCAACGTGCGATACGGACGGCTCATGGACGTGCAGCCCGAGGGAAAAGGGGAGTTTGACCGCTGTTTTCCACGGGGTATCGCAACCCGCCCGCAGGCAGTCAATGGCAAGCTGCCCACAGCCGGCAGGCCCGGGAAGGCAGGCAGTCCTGGAAAGCGGTAGGCTCCGCTGCGGCGCGAACAAAAGGAGTTCTGGCCGACGCCCGTGCCAGCCGAACGAGGGGATACGGCGTGACAGATGGCTTTTCGATTTAGCGACGGAAACCGCTGGCGGGACCTGGGGCGGATGCTCTGGCATCGCGCCTGCGGTGGCTCGCTGCGCTGGCACAATCGGGTGTTTACCCCAGGCCAGACGTGGGAGCCGACCGATCACGGCAGTCGGCTCGTGTGGCCGGGGCGGGGAGCACTCGACGCCCGATCCATCGATACGCTGCCACGTCTTGGCCACACGGTCAGCATTCTGGCCTCGGGCCCGAGCGTGAGCCGGATTCGCAATCTCGGGCGTCTCTTCGACCAGCCGGTCGCCTGCGTCAACGGATCGGTCTCCCTCGCCCATGAACTGGGCCGCCGGGTGGCCTACTTCATCGTCAGCGATCACCGCTTCATTCTCGAACAACCCGATCTCTTTCGGCGCGGTACGGCCCTGGCCGACGCCGTCGTACTCACGCCGATGACCGCCTTCACGGCGATGCTCCTGACGCCCGACGCGCTCGCTGCCGACGCTCTCTATATCCACGACGATTTGCGCCGGCCGTTCAAGCGGCCGCGGCAACGGCGAGCCGAACTCCTCCGCGACCCGCAGGTCATCGCCCATCAGAACCGTGATGTCTGCTTCTCGCTCGATCCACGCCGAGGCACCTGGCCCTCCGGCACCGTCGTCTATGACGCGATTCAACTGCTCTTCGGAATCGGCTACCGGGAGCTGTTCATGTTCGGCGTCGACCTCTCCGACGAGCCACGGTTCTACCAGGAAGGCGTCGCGTCGCCGACGCAGCTCACGGCCGACTTCGCTCCCGCGATCATGCCCGCCTTCGAACTGGTCCACGAATACCTGCGGCGTACGGGCTGCACGCTCGTGAATGCGTCGCTGGAATCACGGCTTCCGCACGAGGTGATCCCGAAGGCCGACGGCGATGCCGTGCTCGACCTGCTCGCGGGCCGAAGGACCCCACAGCCATGACACCCTCTTCGCGCAACACCGGCTGGCGTCGAGCAGCCATCCTGGTCGCTGCCCTCGCCTTCATCGCCATCGCGCGGCTCAGCGACGCCGGTGACGCCGACCTCGGCACCGATCGCGACGCCTTCACTCCTTGCACCCACACGATCCCCGCCGGGTCGCTCCTCATGGAGGCGTCATCGGTTTACATCGACAACCGCTCAGGCCTGCCGACGAACAACTACCCGGAGTGGCTGCTGCGGATCGGCGCCACGGAGCGGTTGGAATGGCGGTTCGGGGTGAACTACGGCGTCGGTTCCCAAGGCACGATCGTGACGAGCGTGGAGGTGGGCGAGGGCACGCCCGACGGCAGCCGGCTCTATGAATCGAGTCTGCTCTACGGATTCAAGCTCGGTGTGTCGGAACAGGACGGCTGGCTGCCCGAAAGCTGCTTCATCATGGAGGGCACGACCCCGATGCGGGGCGACGTGTTCGGCACGGTTCCCGTCGCCACCGGCGCCGCCGGCTGGGAGCTGCCCGTGCAGTTTCCACTGCGCCACGCCGAACCATGGCGACTCGACGTCGCCGTCCGCTACGCCTACTCGGAGGGCCGGGAGGGCTGGTTCAGCCGCTGGACGCCGTCCACGGTCCTGCGGATGCCAGTCACCGAACGGCTTGAAGTCCACGCGGAATGGTTCGGCTCATACCCGGTCGGGGCCCCCGGCCGCAGTGGCGAGCCGTTCTTCAGTCCGGGCATGCACGTGATGCTCACGCGGAATCTCGAGATCGGCGTTCGCGTCGGCTGGGGACTCACGGCCGAAACAGCCCCCTTCTTCTCCGACGCCGGCATGGGCTGGCGGTGGTGAACGCCTAGGCGTGGATGGCCTGGCCGGAGACCGC
>JBILVW010000022.1:0-15484 GCA_044370205.1 Pirellulales bacterium
ATCCTGTCCTTCGCTCACTGCATGTCCGCTGCGCTTCGGCATCCTGCCTGCGCTTGCTTCCATAGCCCGCGAGAGGGCATATGCAGGCCCGAGCCTCTGTCCATTCAAGAAGAGGGAGGCTTCGGGCTACCTGTGCCCTGGAACCGGCGTATGCTGCCAAGCGCAGCCAGGATGGCGGAGCGCAGGCAGCATCGAGCGAGCGGAGGGCAGGGATGCCCGAAGCGAGCGTCCGGCGACAGGGCATTGGTAGCCCGAAGCCGGGTTGGGCTATGTGACGTTCGAGTGAGTCTGGGTCTAGCTGCCCCAGGCTACGCGCCGCGGCGTTCGGCGGCTTGGAGCATCGGGAGGCGGATCGTGATCGCGGTGCCTCGGCCCGGGGCGCTCTCCACGCGGATCCGGCCGCGGTGGGACTCCACGATCTCGCGGCAGGTCGAGAGCCCGAGGCCGCTGCCCCCCTTGCCGGTCGCGTCCGGGCCCGACTTCGTGCTGAAGTGCGGCTCGAACATCCGCCGCATCACCTCCGGCGTCATTCCACAGCCGGTGTCGCGGACGGTCAGGTCCACCAAACCGGTCTGGTCGTCGTGACCGATCCGGATGATCAGCCGGCCGCCGGTCGGCATCGCCTGTCGAGCGTTGACGAGAAGGTTGAGCAGCACCTGCTGGAGCTGGCTCGGGTTGGCCGAGACCCGAGGCACGGTGGAAAACTCCCGTTCCACCTGGACGCGGTACTTGATCATCTCCCGCTCCAGGAGCACCAGCACCTCCTCGACGAGCACGCCGACATCGACCGGTTCGAAGCGGCTCGAGCGGTTCCGCGACATGGAGAGCACGCTCGCCGTGATCTTCGCGGCCCGCGTTCCTGCCGAGAGGATGCGCTGCAGGGCCTTGTCGCGGGTGGGCTGGTCGGCATGTCGCAGGCCGAGCTTGGCGTAATTCAGGATCGTGGTAAGGGCGTTGTTGAACTCGTGCGTGGTGGTCCCCAGGAGCTCGCCCAGCGTGGCGAGCTTGCGGGCGTCCAGCAGCTGACTGCGCAGAGCGGCCAGCTCCGCCGCGTGCCGGGCTCGTTCCGCGTCGAGTTGTCTCTGCAGATCGCGATCGTCCATCGACGTTCGGCCCCGGGCGACCGCCGTCGCCGCCTTCGGAAAAGATCCCCAGACGGTCAGACTCCGGGAGACCCGGGCGGTTTGCCCAGGCCGCATGTCCGAAGTGCCATCGCCGTCGAGGCTTCCGCCTCACAGTGGGTATCGTCCGAGGCTTCCGTCGGCCTGTACAATCAGGGGCTGCGAGCCGTCGCGGCGTCTCGACCGTTTAATTTTCCGCAGGTCGGCGTGCATGCGGACCGTCGAGCTTTCCCAGAGGGTGCAGAAGCCGTGAACCAAAGACCGGACGCGACAAGCGCGGGCGACCGAGCGGGAATTGTCCGCCCTGTTCAGGAACGGCGGGGCATGACGCTCGTGGAACTGCTCGTCGTGATCGCGATCATCGGCTTGCTCATCGGCATGCTGCTGCCGGCCGTGCAGTCGGTCCGCGAGGGTGGACGACGGACGACCTGCAAGTCGAATCTCAAGCAGGTCGGCCTGGCGATGCAGTTGTACATGGACAGGAAGACGCGGGGGAAATTCCCAGATGCCCCGGGCTTGCCGAGTGCGGAGCTGTTTTTCTACGCCGCCCCATCAACGTCGTTGCCTCGTCCTATCAGGCCGAGCATTGCTGCGGTGTTGAGTCCCTTCATCGAGAATGATCGCCAAGCGTTCCGCTGTCCCTCTGATTCAGATTATTTCGTTCAGACCGGGCGCTCCGCTGATCGGGCCGTGTACCCCACACCGCAGGACTACCTCGACAAGATCGCCGAGCGGCGGCAAGCCATCGAGGCTGGTTCGGATGAGGTGGCCAAAAAGACGCTGCAGGAGTATTCATCGCTCCCCTACGAGGGCACGAGCTACGAGTATCCGAGCCTGCGGCTGGCCAACAAGACCCGCGAGCAGGCGCTGACCTCGCGCCGCAGCGGCACGCAACTGGCGTCATCGAAGCTCTGGGTGCTCTACGAGTTCGGCCCGTTTCACGCGACCGGCTACGCGGCCCTCCTCGGCTCGGCGGAACTCGACCCCAACGATCCCGATGATCCCGAGTGGGCGCCGCCGGAAGGCGCCCGGAATTTCCTCTACTTCGACGGCCACGTCGAAAACCTCTAGCTGGAACCCCAAGGTGACCCATGAGTACGGCGTCGTTCGCCAGACGTGATTCCTCGGGCGGCTCCGCTGCAGTGCGCTGGGCCGCGATCCTCGGTGGCCTGGCCCTGCTGGCGTTCCTCGTCGCCTGGCTCCTCGGCTGGATCCGCTTCACCACCGATCCGCGGGTGCTGGAGATCCGCGGCATGCAGGAAGAGGCCCGGCAGAAGATGATGGCCTCCGGAGGCCCCAAGACCGTCGCCGAGGCGACCGCCGCCATGGCCTCGATGGGGCAGATTCGCGAGAAGATCGAGGCCCTGCCGCCGAATCTGCGGCAGCAGGTCGAGCGGTCTGGGGGCAGCATGTTCCGCGAGGCTTTTCGGGCCCGCATGGACGACTACTTCAACGCCCCGCCGGCCCAGCGGCTCGCGGTGCTCGACCGGCAGATCGATCAGGAGGAGATGATGCGAAAGGCGTTCGAGGCCGGCCGCGGCGCCATGGCGGCGATCGGTGGCGGCGGAGCCTCGGGAGGAGGCGGCGGCAACGCGGGCGGTTCGGCCGCCGGCGACGGCAATCGTGGCCCGCGGGGCAGCCGCACCGAGGAAGATCGCAACAAGTGGCGGAAGGCCATGATCGATCGCACGACTCCGGAACAGCGGGCGCGGTACGTGGAGTATCGGAGGGCCATGGAGGAGCGGCGCGAGAAGCGCGGAATGCCGGCCGGCCCGGGGCGCTGAATCGACCGCGCCGGCTCGGGGGCGGCAAAAGTCTCGTCGCGGTGGGCCGCGGCGGCCCAATGCTCCTCGAGCGTTTGCCGACCCCCTCGCCTCCCTGCTTGATTTGTCAGCCATCTACGACGTGGTGGAAGGAACTCTCTCGTCATGACAGACACGCTTGGCCTGTACGAGGAAGCACGGCAGCTGGCGCAGGATCTCGGCTACGTGGTTCGCGAGGAGGTGCTCGGCGACCTGCCCGGCGGGTTGTGCACCGTGCAGGGGGCGCCGCACGTGCTGCTCAACCTCGAGCACGGCGTCGCTGAACGGCTGGAAAAACTGCTCGCCGCAATTGCCGCCGACCCGCGGCTGGCCGCGGAGCCGAAGAGCCGTCTCATGGAGGCGAGGTTGCGATCGCTCGGGTCGCCAGGCTAATGCGCGTTGGGGCTCGAAGGTGGGCACCCCCGACCTACCAGAGCGGGTCACGCACCGTAGAGCCCGTGGGACTCGATGTAGCGTTCGACGGCGCGGGGGGTGCGGTAGCGGATGCTGCGGCCGGCGGCGATCGCGGCCCTGAGGTCGCTGGCCCGCACGCCGATGGCGGGCACGCGCACGCGTGTGGCGGCGATGCGGGCGGCACGGTCAGGGCCGAGCAGGGAGGCCAGCCGCGGCTCCGCGACGATCGCAGCGACGTCGTCCACGCCCTCTCGCTCGACGGCCACGATCTCGGTTGCGGCTACGATCCGCTCCGGCTCCCGCCAGGTCGGCAGGCTCGCGAGCGCGTCGGGGCCCAGAATGAGGCAGAGCATGTCGCCGGGGTGGGCTGTGGCGAGGGCGGCGAGCGTCTCGACCGTGTAGCTCACGCCGCCGCGGTCGATCTCGATGGTGGAGACGTCGAAGGCATCGTTGCCGCCGGTCGCCAGCCGCAGCATCTCGATGCGGTGGGGTGGCGGGGCGAGGAGGCGATCCTGCTTGTGCGGCTGGGTGGCGACCGGCACGAAGAGCACGCGGTCGAGCCTGGCCTGCTCGCGGCAGCACTCGGCGACGATCAGATGGCCGATGTGCACCGGATCGAAGCTGCCGCCGAACACGCCGATCCGCATCGCTTGGTCTCCAGGAGCCATGACGGTCTAATCCCGTCATGTCGCATCAGCATACGAGCCAGCGGGAGCTGTTCGAGAGCCGGCCGCAGTGGGTCGAGGACGACGCCCGTCGGGGAATGGTCGCGACGGTCGTGCTGCCCGACGGCGTGGACAAGCCGCTCGACTATCTCGTGCCCGAGCCGCTGGCTGCCGACGTGGAGCCGGGCCGCCGGGTGCGGGTGCCACTCGGGCGGGCCAACCGCCTGCGGCTGGCCTACTGTGTGGCCGTCCGGACCGGCGAACTTCCGCAGACGCCGCTCAAGAGCGTCGCAGGAGTCGAGGACGACAGGCCGTTGCTCTCGCGGCGGATGCTCGAGCTGACGGCCTGGATGGCGGAGCGGTGGATGGCGAGGTGGGGCGAGGTGCTCGAGGCCGTGTTGCCCGCCGGCGTGCGGCTCTCCCGCAAGGTGCGGGTCGCCCCGCTGCTCGTGCGCACCGCCGCCCAGCCCGCACGGAAGCTCACGCCCGCCCAGGCGAAGGTGCTCGCCGCCGCCACGGAGCCGCGCACGGCCGACGCGCTCGCCGAGGCCACTGGCGCGAGCCGCGCCGTCGTCAGCCGGCTCGTGAAGCTCGGTCTCCTCGCCGAGGCGGGGGAGGTCGAGCGGCCGCGGCAGGGGCAGCCGGCGGAACGCCCACGGGTGAGCCACGACAAGCCGAGCGAGCTCTCGCCCGCCCAGGCCGACGCGCTCGAGGCGATCCGGCGGCCGATGCAGGAGTCGCGGCACGAGACGGCCGTGCTCTTCGGCGTGACGGGCAGCGGCAAGACGGAGGTCTACCTGCAGGCGGTGGAGGAGACGCTCGCCTACGGCAGGCAGGCGATCGTGCTCGTGCCCGAGATCAGCCTGACGCCCCAGACCTGCGATCGATTTCGGGCGCGATTCGGCGCCGTGGCGGTGCTGCACAGCCACCTCACGCCTGCGGAACGGCATGCCCAGTGGCGGGAGATCGCGGCCGGCCGCGTGGGCGTGGTGGTCGGGGCCCGGAGCGCCATCTTCGCGCCGACGCCGCGGCTCGGGCTGATCGTGATCGACGAGGAGCATGAGAGCTCGTTCAAGCAAGGCACGGCGCCGCGATACCACGCCCGCGACGTGGCCGAATGGATCGCGCGGGCGGAAGGCGTGCCGCTCGTGCTCGGCTCGGCCACGCCGTCGCTCGAGACGTTCGCCCGCTGCCTGGCCGGTGAGTGGCGGATGTGCCGGCTGCCCGGCCGCGTGGGCGGCTCGCAGCTGCCCGCCGTGATCACCGTCGATCTGCGTGACCGTGCCAGCCGCAGCCGGGGGGCCGTGAGCCCGCGGCTGGCTGCCGGCATCCGCTGGGCGCTCGACGGCGGCGGACAGGTGATGCTGCTACTCAATCGGCGTGGCTTCGCCACGCACGTGCAGTGCCAGAGCTGCGGCCACACGGCGCGGTGCCCGCAGTGCGCCCTCGCGCTGACGCTCCACCAGCCCGGGAGCCGAGGCATCTGCCACGGCTGCGGGCTCGTCTCGCGGCTGCCGGCCGACTGCCCGGAATGCCGCGCTCCCGGTCTCGTGCACCGTGGCACGGGCACACAGCGGCTGGAAGAGCAGATTCGCTCGGCTTTCCCCGACGCGGCGGTGGCCCGCATGGACACCGACACGATGCGGACCCGTGGCAGCCACGAGCGGACGCTCGACGCCTTCCGCGACCGGCAGATCGACATCCTCGTGGGCACGCAGATGATCGCGAAGGGACTCGACTTCCCCTCGGTGATGCTCGTGGGCGTGGTCAACGCCGACGCCGCACTCCACCTGGCCGACTTTCGCGCCGCCGAACGCACCTGCCAGCTCGTCACCCAGGTGGCGGGCCGCAGTGGCCGCGGTCCGCTGGGGGGCCGCGTGGTCGTGCAGACGAGCACTCCCGATCATCCCGCAATCCGCGCCGCCGCGGCCCACGACTACGAGGCCTTCGTCCGCAGCGAGCTGCCCGTCCGCGAGGCGCTCCTCTATCCGCCCTACGGCAGCATCGTGCGGTTCGTCGTCCGCAGCCTCGACGACCGGGCCGCGGCCGACTGGGCGGCCCACATCGCCGACCGGTTGCGGACCGCAGCCGCCGGCGACGCCGCGATCAGGATCCTGGGCCCCGCTCCGGCACCGATCGAGCGGCTCCGCGACCGCTTCCGCTGGCACGTGCAGGTGCACGGCCCCGACGGTCCAGGACTCCGCGACCTCGTCCGCCGCGGCACCGCCGGCCTCAAGACCCCCGACACCATCGCCTGGATCATCGACGTCGATCCCGTCGAGATGCTGTAGCGGCCTTCGGGTACGATACGACTCGACGGATGACCTCATGGCGTATCGATCTCTTACCAATATCCTCGGCGCGACGAGCCTGGAGCGGAAGTGCCGCTTCCTGTTCGGGCTCTGCCTGTTCGTGCTCATCGCCGGCAGCTTCTGGTGGTATGGCAGTCGCACGGAGCAGCTCGTCTACACGACGACGCGGACGACCGGCCGGCATCTCGTCGATGCGATCATGCTGCAATACCACTGGAAGACGCTCGAGAAAGAGCAGCAGTACGCGAGCACGATCGAGAGCCTCGGCAAGATCCTGCAGAGCGAGCGGTACGACTGGAAGCTGCTGAATCCCGACGCGCCGGCGGAGGAGCGGGCCGCCTACAACCGGCTCGATGCGGCTGTGCTCGACTACTTCCGTGGGCTGCCGCCACCGGCGGCGACGGTGAAGGGGGGCGAGTTTCGCGAGTTCCGCACGGAGGATAACTCGGAATACCACTACTATCAGCCGATTCGGGCCCGGAAGAGCTGCCTCATCTGCCATGAGAGCCGGGGCGTCGCCACCGGCGCCGCGACGGCGGCCGCTCCTGGCGCGGCTTATGCGGAAGGCGACCTCATGGCCGTGGTGAAGGTGGTGATGCCGAACGCCACCACGCGGAAGGCCATCAACTGGAACCGGGCGATCCTGCTGGCCACCGCCATCATGACGGTGTTTCTGGCGATGCTGGCGGCCTACGCCATCGTGCGGTACGTGATCGTCAAGCCGCTGGCCCACCTCCGGGAGGTGAGCGAGGAGGTCCGCCGCGGCAACGTGCAGGCCCGGGCCGACATCCACACCGCCGACGAGTTCGAGGAACTGGGCGTGGCGTTCAACCGTATGCTCCGGGGACTCATCGACTCGCAGGAGGAGCTTCGCAAGACCAACGGCGCCCTCGACGAGAAGGTGGACGAACTGGCACAGGCGAATCTCAATCTCTACGAGATGAATCGTCTCAAAGGCGACTTCCTGGCCACGATGAGCCACGAGCTCCGCACGCCGCTCAACAGCATCATCGGCTTCTCCGACGTGCTCGGGGCGATCCAGTCGCTCGACGACAAGCAGCGACGCTACGTGGAGAACATCCGCACCTCGGGCCGGATGCTGCTGGAGATGATCAACGACATCCTCGACCTCGCCAAGATCGAAGCGGGCAAGATGGAGGTTCGGCCCGCTGCGTTCAACCTCGAGTCGGTCGTCTCGGCGCAGTGCGACATGGTGCGGCCGCTCGCCGAGCGGAAGCGGATCGACGTGACCTTCGACGTGGCTCCGGAGCTCGGGGCAGTCGAGCAGGATCAGGCAAAGGTGCAGCAGATTCTGGCGAACCTGCTCTCGAATGCCGTGAAGTTCACGCCCGAAGGTGGGCGGGTCGATGTCGTGGCCCGGATCGATCCCGACACGGGGACGGGCGACTTTCTGCTCGAGGTCATCGACACGGGCGTCGGCATCGCGGCGGAGGAGCAGCAGGCGATCTTCGAGAAGTTTCGCCAGGGGCGGGTGTTCCAGCAGGGAGACGACGCGATGACCCGCGAGTTCTCGGGCACCGGCCTCGGGCTCTCGATCGTCCGTGAGCTCTGCCGGCTGCTCGGGGGCGACGTGACCGTCGAGAGCCAGCTCGGGAGAGGGAGCCGGTTCACGGTGCGGCTCCCGCTGCGGCTCTCCGCCGTCGGCGACGCCGACCGGATGGAAGCGGCCGCCGGGGCGGGGCGAGAAGTCGCCTGACGCCGGCTGGCACGTCGCCGATCACACGGCGAGCAATCACACGGAGAACGAGACGGATGGCGCAGGAACGGAAGGCGGTCGAGGTCGAACTGTTCACCGATGGAGCGTGCAGCGGCAACCCCGGACCGGGCGGCTGGGCCTACATTCTCCGCCACCCGGAAAGCGGCAAGGAGTCGGAGGCCAGCGGCGCGGAGCCACAGACGACGAACAATCGGATGGAGCTCACGGCCGTGGTCGAAGGGCTCAAACAGCTCAAGCGGCCGACCGTTGTGGCCCTCGTCACGGACAGCGTCTACGTGGGCACGGGCCTCGCGGAGTGGATGCCGAAGTGGAAGCAGCAGGGCTGGAAGCGGAAGGAGAAGGGACGGCTCGTGCCGGTGAAGAACGAAGACCTCTGGCGGGAACTCGACCGCCTCGCCGCCGCCCACACCGTCCGCTTCACGCACGTCGCCGGCCACAGCGGCCACCCGGAAAACGAGCGGTGCGACGAACTCGCCGTCGCCGCCTACAAGAAGCTGCAGGGCAAGGCCTGACGTTTCTTCCACCCCGGCTCGGGCCTGCACATGCCCTCTCGCGGACGCTCGCTACGGGCATCGTGCCCTCCGCTCGCTGCATGTCCGCTTCGCTTTCGGCATCCTGCCTGCGCTCGCTTCCATAGCCCGCGAGAGGGCATGTGCAGGCCCGAGCCTACGTCCATCGATACACTGGCTCGCATGGAATCGTCTTCGCCGTCGGCGCCGCTGCCCGCTCCGCTCACGACGCCGCTCGAACGGCTGCCGGGCGTGGGCACGGCGCGGGCGGAGAAACTCGCGAAGCTCGGGCTCGTCACGGCCCGGGATGCGCTCCTCCACTTTCCCCGCGACTACCGCGACTTCTCCGGGGCCCACGTGGTGGCCGGGCTGCGGGAGGGAGAGCATGCGTCGGTGGCCGGCGAGGTGACGGGCGTGGCGACCCGCACGACCTTCGGCGGGCGGGCCGTGCTCACCGTGTCGATCGCCTGTGCCGACGGCCCGGTGCGGGCGATGTGGTTCAACATGCCGTTCATGTCGAAGCGGTTCGCCACGGGGATGCGGGTCGTGATCGCGGGCCAGCCGCGGGCGAGCGGCACCGTCTGGGAGTTCGCCCATCCGGAGGTTCGCTGGCTCTCGGAGGGTGAGCAGTCGCACGCCTCGGACTGGCTCGCGGTCTATCCGCTCGCCGAGGGCGTGCTTCAGTCGCACGTGCGGGCCGCCGTGCGGGCCGCGATCGACCATGCCGTCGAGGCCTGGCCGGAAGCGTTTCCCGAGACGATGCTCGGGGCCAAGTCGCTCCTCCCGATCGCCCGGGCGATCCGTGAGATCCACTGCCCGTCGAGCCCGGACATGATCGACGCCGCGCGACGGCGGTTCGTCTACCAGGAGCTGTTCATGCTCCAACTGGCGCTTCGCATGCACCGGAAGCAGCAGCGGGAGCACCGGGCGGCACCGGCGCTGCCGGTGGATGCCCGGCTCGACAGCCGGATCCGGGCCCGGTTTCCGTTCGAGTTCACGGCCGCCCAGCGGCGGGTGTGTGCCGAGATCGCCGGGGATATCGGGCAGACGGAGCCCATGAACCGCCTCCTGCAGGGAGATGTCGGCAGCGGCAAGACGGCGCTGGCGGTCTACGCGATGCTGGCCGCCGTGGGCACGACCGTGAAGGGAGCGAAAGAGGCCGTGCTGCTCCGGGCCGACGGGCGGCCGGAGCGATACCAGGCGGCGCTCATGGCCCCCACCGAGTTGCTCGCCCGGCAGCATGTGGCGACGCTCGAGCGGCTGCTGGCCGGCAGTGGCGTCGAGGTGCAGCTGCTCGTCGGCGGCCAGCCGGCGAAGCAGCGGGAACAGACGCTTGCGCGGATCGCGTCGGGCGAGACCGGCATCGTGGTAGGCACGCAGGCGCTCGTCTGTGGCACGGCCCGGTTTCGGCACCTCGGCCTCGTGGTGATCGACGAGCAGCACCGGTTCGGCGTGCTGCAGCGGGCCATCCTGCAGCAGGGGCAGGCCGATCCCCACACGCTCGTCATGACCGCGACGCCCATCCCCCGCACGATCGCCCATGCCGTGTATGGCGACCTCGACGTCTCCGTGCTCGACGAGACACCACCGGGCCGGCAGCCCGTGGCCACCTACCGCGTCGAGGTTGGTGACCTCGACCGTTGGTGGGAGTTCTTCCGCAAGAAGCTCGGTGAGGGCCGGCGGGGCTACGTCGTCGTGCCCGCCGTCGAGGAGTCGAAGCGGGAGCTGGCGAGCATCTCATCGGCGTTCGAGGAGCTGGCCAACGGGCCGCTCGAGGCGTTTCGCCTGGGGCTCGTGCATGGGCGGCTCAAGCCGAAGGCGAAGGCCGCCATCATGGAGGACTTCAGGGGCGGCAAGCTCGACGTGCTCGTGGCTACGAGTGTGATCGAGGTGGGCATCGACGTGCCCGAGGCGACGCTCATGACAATCCTCGATGCCGAAACCTTCGGGCTCGCCCAGCTGCATCAGCTCCGCGGCCGCGTCGCCCGCGGTGCCACCCAGGGCATCTGTGCGGCCGTGACGGCGGCGGGCCCGGAGCCGCATCCGCGGATCGACGCCTTCGTGGCCACGACCGATGGCTTCAAGCTCGCGGAGCAGGATCTGTTGCTGCGTGGTCCTGGCGATCTCGTCGGCACCCGGCAGAGCGGGGCTCCGCCGCTCTATTTGGCCGACCTGCTCCGCGACGGATCGGTCGTGGCCGAGGCTCGGCGGGATGCCCTCGAGGTCTTCGACCGAGATCCAGCCCTCGCGGCCCCGGAACTCACGCAGCTCCGCCGAGTCATTGCCGATCGCTGGGGACCGACGCTCGGGCTCGGAAAGATTGGCTGACCGACCGCACCATCTGGTCGCGGGCCTGCCGAATCAGCGCCGAGAGCTCGCGGCGGACGGTGTACTCGTGGCCATTTTGCAGCATTCGCAGCCGCGTTTGAGCCGCCTCCACGATCCTCACGGGGTCGAATTCATCGGGAGCCAGGCCCAGCAGCTCGTGCGGAGCGTCGAGAGGCTCATCGTTCGTGATGCGTGAATCGAGTCCGGCGTAGGGCCGGGTGACCGGGTAGCTCATCGAGGGCAGCTCGCTGAAGGGCTGAAGGACCGCAAGGGTCGCCGCGACAGCGCCCTCTACCCTTAAAAGCGAGAAACGATGGCCCGAGGGGCAAAATTGGCTGAAAATTTCTCCTCTGAGCCGCGAAAACAGCGTCAGCTGGCCGTGGAGACGGGCTCGGAGGCACGCCATGTGGTGCCGTCGCGGACGACGCGGTGGTAGAGCGTGTCCCGCTCCACGGGCTCCCGGCCCGCCTCGCGGATGAGCCGCTGGATGTGGTCCACGGAGAGCACCTCCGGCGTCGTCGCGCCGGCGTCGTGGTAGATGAGCTCGTGCCGCACCGTGCCGTCGAGGTCGTCGGCGCCGTAGGCGAGCGCTGCCTGGGCCGTGCCGATCCCGAGCATGATCCAGTAGGCCTTCAGGTGGTCGAAGTTGTCGAGCACGAGCCGACTGACCGCCATCGTCCGCAGGCTGAACGCGGCCGACGGCTTGGGGATGTGTGAGAGCCGGGTGTTGTCCGGGTGGAAGGCCAGTGGAATGAACGTCTGGAACCCGCCGGTCTCGTCCTGGAGTTCGCGGAGCCGCAGGAGGTGGTCGGTGCGGTGGAAGGCATTCTCGATGTGGCCGTAGAGCATCGTCGCGTTGCTTCGCAGACCCAGTTCGTGGGCCGTGCGGTGGATCGTGAACCACTCCTTCGTATCGGCCTTGTGCTCGCAGATCCGGTCGCGGACCTCGGGATGAAAGATTTCGGCACCGCCCCCCGGCAGGCTTCCGAGCCCGGCATCCTTGAGTTCCGCGAGAATGTCGCGAATCGAACGCTTCGTGAGATGGCAGAACCAGTTGATCTCCACTGGCGTCCAGGCCTTGAGGTGGAGCGTGGGATAGGCGTCGTGCAGCAGGCGGATGATGTTGAGATACCAGTCGTAATCCTTCTGGTGGTGCAGGCCGCCGACGATGTGCATCTCCGTCGAGCCCGAATCGACCGCCTCCCGGCCCCGAGTCAGGATCTGATCGTCGCTCATCACGTAGCCGCGGGCCTCGCGGAGGTCGGCCCGGAAGGCGCAGAACGTGCAGCGATAGACGCAGACGTTCGTCGGATTGAGGTGGGTGTTGATGTTGTAATAGCCGGAGTTGCCGTTCTTTCGCTCGCGGACGAGGTTGGCGAGTTCGCCCAGTTCGTGCAGGTCGATCCGCTCGTCCCAGAGCGATTCCGCCTCAGCGGCGGTAAGCCGTTCCCCGGCCTCGACTTTTTCGCGAATCGGCTCGAGCGATGGAACGACGGCCCGAATCATGCAACACCTCCATGATGAACGGGCCTTCTAGCCCGCAGTTCTCTACCAGCAAAACCGCAGGCGGCGTGGTTTCGCAACCGTTCCGGTCGCAGCCCGCCAAAACCCCGTGATTCACGGGGATATCGGGCAGGCCGCCACGGCCCGGATACCCCGCCGTCTCACCACCAGAGATCGGCGGCGATCGCGGTCAGGAGGATCAATCCAATCGCGGCGTTGGCCGTAAAGAAGGCCTGGTTGACCCGGGAGAGGTCGTCGGGCTGTACCAGGGCATGCTCCCAGACGAGGAGCGCGGCGATTGCCGCCAGGGCGAGCCAGTAGATCCAGCCCAGTTCGGGCACGAGTCGGGGCAGGAGCGAGAGCACGCCGAGCGTGGCCGCGTGCAGCCACTTCGAGAGAGTGAGGGCCCGCGGCACGCCGAGCCGCGCGGGGAGGCTGTGCAGGCCGTGGGCCGCATCGAAGGCGGCGTCCTGGCAGGCGTAGATGATGTCGAAGCCGGCCACCCAGGCCATCACGCCGAGGCCCAGCAGGGCTGCCGGCAGGATGTCGGCTGGATGGTCGAGCAGCGTCTGGCCCCGGAGGGCGATCCAGGCCGCCACCGGCGCACATCCAAGGGCCGCTCCGAGCCACACGTGGGCCAGCGACGTGAACCGCTTGGCGTAGCTGTAGCCGAGCAGCCAGCCGAGCACCGGTAGCGAGAGCGCCAGTGGCAGCCAGTTGGGCAGGAAGAGGAGCGTGCCGCCGACGAACAGGGCCGATGATGCCACCACGAGGGCGAGCACCTCGCCCGTGCCGACGGCGCCGCGGGGGAGGTGCCGCGAGGCCGTGCGCGGATTGGCGGCGTCGATCACCCGATCCACGAGTCGGTTGAAGGCCATCGCGGCCGTTCGCGCAGCCACCATGCAGATGAGCACGCCGACGCAGGGGCGGACGAGTCCGGCCGGTCCGCCGCCGGCGAACCAGGGATCGCCGCCGCGCCGGATCGCGATCAGGCAACTCATGATGGCGAACGGGAGCGCGAACACCGTGTGGCTGAACCGCACGAGGTCGAGATACGTGATGAGCCGCGAGGTCGGCGGCGATCCGGCAGCCGGCATCAGGTCGCCTCGCCCCAACGCGGGATCAGCGAATTCGACACGCCCAACTGGTCACAGATTCTGGCCACCACGAAATCGACGAGATCCGCCACGGTTTCCGCCCGGGAGTAGAAGCCGGGCGCGGCGGGCAGCACGACGGCACCGGCCTCGTGGATCGCCTGCATGTTCTTGAGTTGCGGCAGCGAGAGCGGCGTCTCACGGGGCACCACGACGAGCTTTCGCCGCTCCTTGAGGTGCACCTCCGCCGCCCGGTGGATCAGGTTTTCCCCCATCGCATGAGCCACGGCGGCGAGCGTGCTGCCGCTGCATGGGCAGATCACCATTGCGGCGGTCAGAAACGACCCACTGGCGATCGGGGCCATCAGATTTTTGTAATGGTGGTAGTGGAGTCGGCCCGTCGCCGGAGGAGCCTTGCCGAGCAGTGCAGCGACGTCGAACCGCTCGAGATCGATCCGCCGGCCGAGTTCCTCCGCGATCACGGCCTGGCCCGACGGGCTGACCGCCAGATGCACTTCCCGCCCAGCCTCGAGCAGCACTTCCAGCAGCCGAACGCCATAGGGAGCACCGGAGGCACCGGTGATGCCGAGCACGATCGGAGCCGTCGGGGCGGGCGTCATCGGAGGTCAGGCTCCCCTGCGGCAGACGTACAACGTGGCGATCCCCAACGTCAGCGGCACGAGTTCCACGCGATCGAAGCCGGCGGCACGAATGAACGTTGCCAGAGCCTCACCCGCCGGAAATGCCTCGACGCTCTTGTTGAGATAGGTGTAGGCGTCGGATCGGTTTCGCGCCACGGCGTTGCCGAGGAACGGGAGCACGCGGCGGAAGTACCACAGGTAGCCGTTGCGGATCAGGGCGTTGCGCGGCAGCGAGAACTCGAGGATCGCGAGCGTGCCGCCCGGCTTGCAGACGCGGGCCATCTCGGCGAGGCCGCGCGAGGTGTCGGCGATGTTGCGGAGGCCGAAGGCGACGGTGACGAGGTCGAAGCTCGCCGTCGGGAAGGGGAGTTCCTGCGCGTCGGCCTCGACCCACTCGACCGGCAGGCCGGCCTTGCGGGATTTCTCGACGCCACGGTCGAGCATCGGTCGACAGAAGTCGCTCGCCACGATCCGCACGCCGGGCCCGGCTTTCGCCGCGTAGGCGAGGGCGAGGTCGCCCGTGCCGGTGCAGACGTCGAGGATCGCGCCAGACCGCGGGGGCGGCGCGCGGCCGACCGTCACGTGCCGCCACCAGACGTCGATGCCGCCGGAAAGCATCCGGTTGACGAGGTCGTAGCGAGGGGCGATCTCGGCGAACATGCCGCGGACCTTCGCCCCGCTCTTGTCGACACCGCAGGGCGTTTGCTCTATCGTGGCGGCGGGATGAGTCATGCGAACGCGGCAAGTCCGGTGCGGTGGCGGTGTTACGACTGCTTCCATGGTATGCGCCAGGGTGCCTGTGCGGGAGGGATTGCCGTCGTCATCGACGTTCTGCGGGCCTCCACGACGATCATCACCGCTCTGGCTCACGGGGCTGTCCGCGTGCGGCCGGTGCTCACGATCGAAGAGGCCCGGGCGCTCGCCGGCGGGGCCGGAGTCCTGCTCGGAGGTGAGCGGGGCGGCCTGAAGATCGATGGCTTCGACCTGGGCAACTCGCCCCGCGAGTACACCCGCGACCGCGTGGGAGGCCGGTCGATCGTGATCACGACAACGAACGGCACGGCGGCGCTCCACGCCTGCTCAGGCGCGGTCGACGTGCTGATCGGAGCGATCGTGAATCGGTCCGCCGTGGCGGCAGCCGCCCACGCGCTCGCGCGAGAGCATGGCGGCTGCGACGTCCATCTCGTCTGCGCCGGCACGGAAGGCGCTGTGACCGAAGAGGATCTGCTGGCGGCAGGGGCGATCCTCGACGCAGCCGTGCAGCACCATGGCTGCGGCGACGACGCGCTCGACGCGACGGGCCGCGCGGCGCTCGCCCGCTTCCGCGCGGCCGTCGCCGCCGGGCCGACGGCCGCCG
>JBILVW010000271.1:0-4496 GCA_044370205.1 Pirellulales bacterium
CCGTGCGCGCCCCTCGGCGCGGCCCCCCCCCCCCCCCACGCCGGGGCGAGCCGGCACGGGCAGCCCCTCGCCTGCGAAGACGCTGCTTCAAGAGAGCAGCCGGTCAACGCTGGCGAGGAGCCGATCCATGGCGAAGGGCTTGCGGATGTAGTCGTCCACGCCGAGCATCTCCGCGTAGGCCTTGTGGCGGCTCCCCTCGTTGGCGGTGATCATGATCACTCGCACGGGGTTCGGGCTGCTGCGGCGGAGCTTTTCGAGCACGAGAAATCCGCTTCGCTTCGGCATCATCATGTCGAGCACGACGAGATCGGGGGCTTCCTTTTCCGCCATCACGAGGCCCTGGTTGCCGTCGCGGGCGACGAGAATCGAGTAGCCGCGAGACTCGAGCACCGTCCGCATCGACTCGACGATTTCCGGGTCGTCGTCCACGAGCAGGATCCGCCGGCCGCCCGCCGCTTCCCGCTCGGCGACCGCCGTTGCCGTGGCGGTCTCGCTGGCACTCGTGTCTTTGACGGCCTTCTTCGTTCGCTTCTGGGCGGACATCGGCACAACCTCGGGGGCAAAAAAATCTCGACGACCGAAACACAAATTCTATCGAAATCGTATCACGAGCCGGCCGGCGTGGCCATCGAATTCGTCCTCGAGCGATCAGCGTGCGAAACCGCGGCCTCCGGAGGCGTGCCCAGCCACACCGATGCGGCCACCAGGCCGATTGCGGCGCCAAAGGCGATGTCGCTCGGGTAGTGGGCCGAGGAGCTCACTCGTTGCAGCGCCGCGAGCAGGGCCACGACGGCGAAGGCCCGTGCTCCATCGGGATATCGCCAGGCGAGCGCTGCCGCGAAGGCGGCGGCCGCGCCGGCATGCCCGGATGGAAAACTCATCACATCGGCGCCGCCGCGGCCATCGATGAGAGCCGACGTGCCGAACGTGCCGAAGACCGAGGCGAGCGAGCCGAGATCGGCCGCCCGGGGCCGAACCCGTTCGACGACCGCCTTCAGCGTCGAGGTGCAGATGCCGGCCGTGATCACCGTCGCGGCCATGCGGACGAAGACACCCGGCCAGGCGGGGCGGCTGCGAAGCGAGCGGTCGATGGCCAGGAGAGCGATGAACAGCGTCGTGATGCCTGTGCCGTGGGCGAAGATCTCCATGAAATCGAGGAGGCGATCGAGTTCCCTCGGCAGGCCGTGGGTCTTCACCCATGATGCGACCGGAAGATCGAGCGGCAGGCTTGCGCAGCCCACGAGCACCAGGCTCGAGGCGATCGCCCAGAGCCGTTGCCGGTAGCGAATGACGGGGCCACGACCGTTGCCGCCGACATCGTGCGGAGCCGCTGAGACGAACGAGTGATTCATGATCGAAGTATTGCACGCCAGCCTCCGCGCCGGCTACGTCCAGAGCCCGCGGTCGAGCAGCCTGTAATTGATGGCTTCGCTCACGTGCGCCGCGCTGATCGTGTCGGTGGCGTCGAGATCGGCTACCGTACGGGCCACCCGCAGCACCTTGTCGTGGGCGCGGGCTGAAAGGCCGAGGTCGGCCACCGCGGCGCGAAGCAATTCAGCTGCAGGGGGCTCCATGCGACAGAACTCGCGGATCTGGCGAGAGTTCATCCGGGCATTGCACCGCGGCATCGCCGTGCCTCCCGCGGCGAACCGCTGCGCCTGTCGGAGCCGAGCGGCGAGCACGGCCTCCCGCATCTGTCCGCTCGACGTGCCTGGTCGCGACGCGGCCAGCTCCCGAAACGGCACGGCCGGCACCTCGAGGTGGATGTCGATCCGATCGAGCAGCGGCCCAGAGATCTTTCCCATATAGCGCTCCACCTGGGGCACGGTGCATTGGCACTGGCGTCGGGGATCGCCGCGGTAACCGCAGGGGCAGGGGTTGAGTGCGGCGACGAGCATGAAGTCGGCGGGAAACGTGGTCGAGGTGCGGGCCCGGCTGATCGTCACGAATCCGTCTTCCAGCGGCTGCCGCAGCACTTCGAGCGTGCGGCGGTTGAATTCCGGAAGTTCGTCGAGGAACAACACGCCGTTATGCGAGAGTGAAATCTCGCCCGGCATCGGGATCGAGCGGCCGCCGATCAGGCCGGCTTCGCTGATCGTGTGGTGCGGGGCGCGAAATGGCCGCGTGGCCACGAGCGGCTGTCCGGGGCGGAGCAGTCCGAGCGAGCTGTAGATGCGGGTGGTTTCGATCGACTCGGCGGCCGACAGCTGCGGGAGGATGGTCGGAATCCGTTTGGCGAGCATCGTCTTGCCGCCCCCCGGCGGGCCCACCATCATGCAATTGTGCCCGCCGGCCGCGGCCACACAGAGCGCCCGCTTGGCTGCCTCCTGGCCACGGACGTCGGCGAAGTCGATGTCGTAATTCGCAAACCGGTCGAACCACTCGGTCACCCGCGGCGGTGCCGGCTGGATCGCGAGGTCGCCAGAGAAGAACTGCACCGCCTCGGTCAGGGATGCCACCGGAATCACCTCGATGTCTTCGACGACTGCCGCCTCGGTCGCGCTCGCCGTTGGCACGACCAGACCCTTGAGCGGCGAATCGCTCCCGCCGCGATGCTTCTGGCGGGCCGTGGCCATGGCGATCGAGAGGGCCCCGCGGGCGGGCCGCGTCGTGCCCTCCAGCGAGAGTTCGCCCACGACCGCATACTCGCGGAGTCGGTCCGAGCAGAACTGCCCGCTCCCCGCGAGGATGCCGAGCGTGATGGGGAGATCGAACGTCGCCGCCTGCTTCGGCAGTTCTGCGGGGGCCAGGTTGATGACGATCCGGTCGTTGGGCCGCTGAAAGCCCGAATTCACCATCGCCCGGGCGACCCGGTGGGTGCTCTCGCGGATGGCGGTGTCGGGGAGGCCGACGAGGACCGTGGCGGGGAGGGCGCCGCTCGACACGTCGACCTCGACATCGACGGGCACCGCATCGATCCCAAAGAGCGAAAAAGTCTGCAATCGGGCGAGCATGGCGTACGAATCCTGCGGGGGTGTGGGGCGACGAAGTGGCCCCGATTCCGAGGAGTGTACAGATGTATATTTTTTGTGCAAGCCCGCGGTTGCTTCATCCTTCAGCCGTTGGACCAGCCGCCCGAGTGCCTGATGATGAAGTGTGCGTGCCGTAGGCTGATGCGGGCCGCCGGGGCCCCAAACGAGAGCCGGTGCGAATTGCAGGTGCCGCGAAATGTCGAAGGCGTATCGAAAAAAGAGGTCGACATACGGACTGCTGGGGATGGCAGCGTTGTCGATAGGGGCGATCGCGCCGGCTCACGGGCCGAGCGGCGCGGGCGTCGTGGCCGCGTAGGTCTCGTAGGCCTTGGCGATGGCGGCCTGCTGCTCGTCGCCGACGTGGAAAATGAACCGATGCCGGAGGCTGATCTTGCCGCCGGACGGGAGCGAGACCGCGCCGCTCTCTGCCTGGGGGTTCATCTGCTTCATGCCGAAGGGATTCGCGCAGAACAGGCCATAGGTGCGGACATGCCAGGCGGTCGGATGCCGGAAGCTCGTCGGGTGATTGAGAATCGCGATCCCGAGGTGCTCTCCCTCCACCGGCCCGTGGTAATCGACCCAGGTGGCGGTCCGCGACCAGGCGTCGGCATCCCGCTGGCCGGCGCTATTCACGATCGTGCCTCCGAGGCGGCGATCGACCGCCATGCTGTCGGGCACGCGGACATACACGCCGGCATCCTTCTTGTCGGCCAGATCGACCGGGCCATGGCCTGCGACGAGATCGATATCGACGTCGATGATCCGGGCGTCGGGGGCCGCCGAGAATGTCATCCGCCGTTCCTCGGTGAGCAGCGGCTTGTTGGCCGCATCGACGAGCTCGTTGTGGGCATGGATCACGGCCGTCGTGCCGCCAGTGACCGCGCGGTAGCCGCGGTGCCGGATCGCACCGAGTGCGGCGGCCCGTTTCTGATAGTCGGGCGCGTCGCGATACGTGGCAGCCTCCGTCCAGGTGTCGAAGCCGGCGACCCCCTCATGGGCGAAGAGCAGGCCCCGCTGGTGGACGTGGTCGGTCGTTTCGCCGTCGACGTCGGCCATCGGGAAGCCACGGGTCATCGACTTCCCCGTCGGGCCGATGATCCGCCACAAAAACGGCTTGTTGCCACGATCCACGAAGTATTCGGCGATCGGCTGGCCGTCGAGCCGCACGACGACGCCTCCGGTGGCAGTCTTGTCGACGGCAAAGGAGCCTGGGCGGTTCGCCGGACCAGCGGCTGGTTCAGCTGCCGGCGTCAGTCTTCCGAACAGGCAGGCCACGGTGCAGACCATGGCGAGGAGGCGGCGGAATCGGGCTGTCGCTGCGGGTGGAGGTGGGAACATGCGATGTCTCTCGTGGTGCCGCCGGCAAGGCATGAAGAATGGAGAACGGTCCCATGAATGTAGCCGAAACCGCGGGGCATGGGGGTCGGGTATGCTCTCGTGCATGGACGTCGCGAGAAATCTGGAGCTCAGCGTGTTCAGGCGAATCGCGTTCAGCCACATCAAGGGGGCTGCGGCAGCAATCCT
>JBILVW010000272.1:0-4490 GCA_044370205.1 Pirellulales bacterium
GTTCCATGAGCGGCATACGGCCCTGGCCCTCGAAATCGCCAAGGCTGTCACGAGCCACGCCACGCCCGTCGGCAGCGGCACGGTAGCCCGCACGCAGCGAATTCCGATCGAACGCCGGGCCGAGGCCGCTGTGATCGCCTGGATGCGGCATCAGACGACTGGCTACGATTCCATGAAGATCGCCCGCGTGAAGGGCCAACGCCGGGAAGTGCGACGGATGCTCGCCCAGCGATCCAAGGAGATGCTCGCAAGGTATCGCCGAGGCGAGCCGGCTTCGGCCGTGTGCCCCCTCGCTCAGGCGCTCGCCTCGAAAGGCTCAGGCCTTGCCTGAGGCCGCGACGCCCTCGGTGGCGGATCGTGTCATTCGAGCCTTTTGTGGGCGTCGGATTCGCCCGCCGTTTATAAAGCAAGATGCTCGCCTGCGATGCGCCCCGGCTACACTACGCCCATGACCGCCTCTTCGTCACCGCCGTCCGGCCAGGTTTGTGCGACGTGCAGTTATTGGAGGCGGGAGGCGGTCGGCGAGAAGGTCGTCGGCTGGGGCCAGTGCCGGCGGATGCCTCCTGCGATGCCGCCGATCCAGGACGACAAGCTCGTGCACGTCGGGGTCTGGCCGCACACCCGGGAGCATGACTGGTGTGGCGAGTGGCAGGCCGTGGCGAGTGCCGGCGAGGCATGAGTCAGGCGCTTCAGCTCGTGCAACTGTCAGGATGCCCGGACACGGACTGCGCCGCGGACGCGAGGGCCGGGACCCGACACGCTGATGTGGACGTCGCAGCCGAGTCGAGCGAGGAAGCGGAGGAGTCGGTCGCTTGAAAACCCTTCGAGGCGACCGTTCATGAGCGCCGAAACCTTCGGCTGACCGATGCCGAGAGCCTTCCCCGCTGCAGCCTGGGTGAGCCCCTTCAACTGGATGACCTGCAGAATCTTGGCGGCAAGCTTCGCCTTGGCCAGCGCCAAGCCGGGATTCGGAACACCGATGTCGGCGAACACATTGCCGCTGCCGTGCTCAATACGATCGGTCGTCATGGCCTTACCCTTTCGTGGCCTGGCGGTAGGCGATGACTGCGGTCGCAAGTCGCCGCTTGATGATGGCGACGTCCGCCCGCGGCGTCGCGCTGCCCGACTTGGACTTCTTTTGGAACGCATGCAACACGTAGATGGCTTTGGGGAACGCGATCGTGTAGACGGTTCGAAATGCGTTGCCCTCGTGCTCGACGACGATCTCCAGAACGCTCGCGCCACCGAACCCTCGCAATGGCTTCGTCTGTAGGGCCCGCATGCCGAGTTGGGCGAGATACAACGCGAAGCCGAACTCCCGCCGCACGGCCCCCGGAAACGCCGCGAGATCCTTTTTTGCCGAACCCACCCAGTGGATCGGCCTGACGCCTCCGCAATCATAAGGTGAATTGATCATCGTATTATCCCTTTTCTGGGATGTCTCGTCAATCCGGCTGGCGAGGCCGATTGGTACGGTACATTAGTACACGTTTGTGGCGTGGTCAAGTTATAGTCGGCGCGATTCCGGAGGCCGCAATGCTCGGTCGCCGGCGGCGGCGCTTTGGCTCAGCCCCAGCCGGCCGCGTGCTTTCCGAGCCCTTTCCCCGCCGCCGTAGAATGTGGCATGTCCGCCCCGAAGACGCTTCTCATCTGCGCGTCGCTCCATCACCACAATACGGCCGTGGTCGCCCGTCGCCTCGCCGACGTGCTCCGCGGCGACGTGCGTTCGCCCGCCGAGGTTTCGGCCTCGAGCCTCGCCGACTACGAGCTCGTCGGGTTCGGTTCGGGTGTCTACTACGGCCGGTTTCACGAGTCGTTGTGGGCGTGGGTGCGCGGCCTGCCGGACAAGAATCTCGACCAGGGCCTCGATCGGAAGCCGGCCTTCGTGTTTTCCACGTCGGGGCTCTCGTGTCTTTGGAAGCTCTGGCACGGGCCCTTCACGAAGGAGCTCGCCCGCAAGGGCTTCGACGTCGTGGGGGAATTCCACTGTCGGGGCTTCGACAGCTGGGGTCCGTTGTGGCTGACCGGCGGGATCAATCGCAGGCATCCCGACGATCACGACCTGGAACGGGCCGCCGAGTTTGCCCGCCGGGTGAAGGGGGCGGTCGTCAGTCGGGATCCCGCGTGAATCGCTCCAGGGGCGCATCGGCGTCTGGGGACTGGTCTGCGTCGGAAGCGTCATCGCCCGACAGCTCGCTGCACCGTCAGGCTGCCCAGCTGTCCACCCGGTTTCTCGGGGCCTGCTGATCGGGGCAGCTGCCGGTTGTCCGGTGTCCGCCCGACCGTGGCTGGATAATTCGCCGTCGGGGCCAGGACGCCATGGGTTTCATTTCCTCTGATGGGAGGCCTGCTCCATGGTTCGCGCGACGATCACCGGGCAACAGGTTCGCGATGCGATGACGTTCCACGCCGTGACCGTGATGCCCGACGACACGGTCAGAGACGCGGTCGATCTGCTGGTGGCCAACGATGTCGCGGCCCTGCCGGTGGTCGATGAGGCCAATCGCTGCGTGGGCGTGATTTCTGCGGCGGATGTCGTGTCGCTTGCCCAGGAGCGGGGCGAGGATACGGAGGCGATGAGCGCCGCGGACGGGCTCCGTCGCGAGCTGCTCATCGAGCACTTCGAGCGGGCCGACTTCTCCGACCTCGTCGTCAAGAATGCGATGACGCCGACGCCGATCATGATCGGCCCGGAGGCGTCGCTGCCGGAAGCCGCCCGCCTGATGGTGAAATACGACATCCACCATCTCGCCGTGACTGAGAACAGGCACCGGTTCCTCGGGGTGCTCTCGTCGATGGATATCCTGCGGGCGGTGGCCGGGGAGGGGAGCTAGGCTTGGCGGCGCAGCTGGGCTCGATTCCCCTTCGCAGGTCGGTTGCGGCTACTACAATAGTTCGCGATGTCCCGCCCGACTCAACGCCGCAGATCTTCTCTCAAGCAGATCGCCGAGGAGCTTGGCTTTTTGCCAGCTCGCGCAATCCACGCGACCAGGGAAGTCGTTGCGCCACCATCCCTGCACGTGGTTGGTGAACGTCGGCCAGAGGGGCAGGCGGGCGCCCTCGGGCTCCGACGCGAGGAGCGTCGTCGAGGCGAACGCGATGCCGAGCATCGTCATGAGGCGACGACAGACAATTGCCGGTTCGGAACACATCACGGCGAGTGTAGCCGTGACTTTCGCCACCCGCCATCGACCGGCTCCGCTCAGCGAAGTCGCCCTCTGAAAGATGGCCCCGCGTCTGAATTCTTGCGAATGGCAAGACTGACGGTCACTGCCGACTGCGGCCCGGCTGCTCCCGCTGGAGCGTGCCGTTGCCGAACTTCTCCGAGCGGGTCGTCGAACCGTCGGACCAATTCGTGATCGTGCCGTTGCCGAACTTCTGGGTGTGCCCGGTCACCGGGCGGCCATCGCGGCCCGTTTCGGTGGTCAGCGAGCCTGACCCGAAGGGCTGAGAGCGGGTCGTCGTGCCGTCGGACCAGTGGGTGATCGTGCCGTTCCCGAACTTCTGCGTGTGACCGGTGATCGTGCGGCCGTCGCGGGTGCGTTCGGTGGTCAGCGACCCCGAGCCGAAGGGCTGCGTGCGGGCAGTCGAGCCATCGGAGCGGTGGGTGATGTTCCCAGAGCCGAACGGCTGAGTCTGGCTGGTCCGCGGCTGGCCGACGGTGGAACGCGGCGGCCGCGGGTCGGCGGCTGTGCCTGAAGTCGCAAGCAGCAGGCCGAAGAGTGCGGCCAGTGCGAGGCGTGACCATGAGGCAGGACAAAATCGGTGCAGGGGCATGGGTGGGCTCCTTCTGCGTGGGAGTCGGTCTCGTTGCGACGGCCTCGACCCCTCGATTGTAGGGACTCCCGCCCCGGAGTGCCAATCAGCCGGGCATGCAGCCGATACCAGAAACACGAACTTGAATCCGGGCCGTTGGGAACGGAAGATCGGGGGCTCATCGGCATCACGCCCCATCTCGGCAGACTCCGGCCTCGGCCGGAGCGCGGTGCGGTCAGTCACGACCGGCCGTGGACGCCACCTGACCCGTAGGGAGTCCAGCGTGGAACGTATTGGATGCCACTCAAGACCGTGTTTCTCACCGGGGCCTCCGGCTTTGTCGGTGCCCATCTCTCGGATGAACTCCTCCGCCGGGGCTGCCAGGTCCGCTGCCTCGTGCGGCCATCAGCCAAGGCCGAGCATCTGAACCGCCCCGGCATCGTGCGGGTGACCGGCAGGCTCGAAGACCCGGCCTCGTATCGAGACGGGCTCGACGGCTGCGACACCGTGTTTCATGTCGGCGGCCTCGTGGCGGCGCGGTCGCCGGCCGAACTGCTGCGGATCAACGGCCGCGCCACCGGCCACCTCGCCGATGCCTGCGCGGCGCTGCCCGAGCCGCCGCGGCTGGTCTACGTGTCGAGTCTCGCCGCGGCGGGGCCACCGCCCGTCGAGCGGGCCTACCGCGACGAGGCCGATCTGCCGATGCCGGTGTCAAACTACGGCCGCAGCAAGCG
>JBILVW010000274.1:0-4455 GCA_044370205.1 Pirellulales bacterium
GGCACCGGGCGAGGAGGGGGCCGAAGAGTCCGTCGCCGAGGAGCCGGCCGAGACGGAGGCCGCCGACGAGGGCGACGGCGATGCCGGCTCGAGCGGCGCCCGCTACCGCACGCAGCGGCGCGGCGGCAAGGGCATTCGCGACATCAAGGCCACCGCCCGCAATGGCGCCGTGGTTTCGGTCGTGTCGGTCCGCGACGACGACCAGGTGCTGATGATGACCGCCCGCGGCAAGATTCAGCGGGTGAACGTCCGCGAGCTCCGGCCGATGGGCCGCAACACCCAGGGCGTGCGAATCATGCGGCTGGACGACGGAGACACGCTCGCGGCCGTGGTGCCCGTGCCGCCGAGCGAACAGGAGGAGGCCGACGCGCCACCGGCTGAAGGAGAGCAGGCATGAGGATCGCGGTCGTCGGCACGGGTTATGTGGGCCTTGTGACCGGCACCTGTTTCGCCGACAGCGGCAACGCCGTCACCTGCCTCGACATCAACGCCGACAAGATCGCCCGGCTCAACGGTGGTGAGATTCCGATCTACGAGCCGGGGCTCGAGGAACTGGTCGTTCGCAACGCCCGGGCCGGACGACTGAGGTTCACGACCGACACGGCCGCCGCGATCTCCGGGGCGGAAGTGGTGTTTCTCGCCGTGGGCACGCCGCCTTCCGCCGACGGCTCGGCCGACCTCTCCGCGCTTTGGAAGGTGGTCGAGTCGATCGCCCCGCACCTGCATCCGCAGGCCGTCGTGGTCACGAAGAGCACGGTGCCGGTCGGCACCTGCGCCGGAATCGAGCAGCGGCTGAAGGCCGCGGTCGGCCGCGATTGCCGGGTCGCCAGCAATCCGGAGTTCCTCAAGGAAGGGGCGGCGATCGAGGATTTTCAGAAGCCCGATCGCGTCGTGGTGGGGGTGAGGTCGGCCGACGTGGGCGAGATTCTTCGCACGCTCTACTCGCCGTTCCTGCGGACGGAGAACCCATTCCTCGTCATGTCGCCGGAAAGCTCCGAGATGACGAAGTACGTGGCCAACGCGCTGCTCGCCACCAAGATCAGCTTCATCAACGAGGTGGCCAACCTCTGCGAGCGGATGGAAGCCGACATCGACGACGTTCGCCGCGGCATCGGCCATGACAGCCGGATCGGCTTCGCGTTCTTATTCCCCGGGGCCGGCTACGGCGGCAGTTGCTTTCCCAAGGACGTGCAGGCATTGGCCGCGATGGCCCGCGACAAGGGGGTGAGTCCGCGGATCCTCACGGCCGTGCACGACACGAACCTGGCCCAGAAGAAGGTGCTCGGCGAGAAGATCGCGGCCCACTTCGGCGGCAGCCTCGCCGGCAGGCGGGTCGCGATCTGGGGCCTGGCGTTCAAGCCGCGAACCGACGACGTCCGTGATGCGCCGGCGATCGACCTCATCGAGCGACTGCTTTCCGAAGGCGCGACCGCGGCCGTCTACGATCCCGAGGCGATGGCCAACGTGCGGGGCATCTACGGCGACCGGCTCACCTACGCCGCGGGGCCGTACGAGGCGCTCGACGGGGCCGACTGCCTGGCGGTCGTGACCGAGTGGGGGGATTTCCGGCGGCCGGACTTCGATGAGATGGCCCGCCGGCTGAAGTCGCGGACGATCTTCGACGGCCGCAATCTCTATGCGCCGAACGAGATGAAGGCCCGAGGCTTCGCCTATCACGCGATCGGCAAAGCCCCGGTCTGAGTCGCCGCTTGGCGCCCGGCGAGCAGTCGCCTGGAAGATGTCGATCACGCGGGATGGCCGTGATGCGGCAGGCGGATGCGGGGTGGTTTGACATGCCCGAGCCTCGGGGGTTGAATTCGTTACTCTCGCGGGGAATCTACGTCCCCCCGCCCCCGTTCTGCTGCATCGTCTTCGTGACCTTCCGTGGAGTTTCCCCGACCGTGAAGTCGCTCAAGTCACCCGTTGCCGCCTGTGCGGCACTCGTCGTCGCCTCGATCCCTGTGCTGGCCCTCGCCAATGAGGCGGGAGAGGCGACCGCCGTGTCGCTCTTCGGCGCCTACGGCTTCTGGTGGCTGCTCGGCGTGGTCGCGTCGGTGCTCGCGCTGCGGCAGGCCTGGCAGTTCTACACCTGGATGGAGGCCCAGCCGGCCGGCACGCAGAAGATGATCGACATCGCCGGCTACGTGCGGACCGGTGCCGATGCCTACCTCAAGCAGCAGTACAAGGTGGTGGCGATGTTCTTCGTCGCCATCTTCCTCCTGCTCGCGATCATGGCCTTCGCGCTGAAGGTGCAGAGCGCCTGGGTGCCGTTCGCCTTCATCTCCGGCGGTCTGTTCTCGGGCCTCGCCGGCTGGTTCGGCATGAAGACGGCGACGCTCGCCAGCAATCGCACGGCTGCGGGCGCCGAGCGGTCGCTCAATGAAGGCCTCCAGATCGCCTTCCGCTCGGGCGCCGTGATGGGGCTCACGGTCGTGGGCCTCGGCCTGCTCGACATCATGCTCTGGTTCTTCATCCTCTACTGGGCCGTCCCCGCGCTCGGCTTCGCGCCGCTTTCGCTCGAGGAGATCACGGTCACGATGCTCTGCTTCGGCATGGGCGCCAGTTCCCAGGCGCTCTTCGCCCGCGTGGGCGGCGGCATCTTCACGAAGGCCGCCGACGTCGGCGCCGACCTCGTGGGCAAGGTGGAGCACGGCATCCCCGAGGACGACGCCCGCAACCCCGCCACGATCGCCGACAACGTGGGCGACAACGTGGGCGACGTGGCCGGCATGGGGGCCGACCTCTACGAGAGCTACTGCGGCTCGATTCTCGCCACCTCGGCCCTGGGCGTCGCCGCCTTCATCGGCGACCGGCCGGAGGACTACCGGATGCAGATGGCCGCACTCTTCCTCCCGATGGCGATCGCCGCCGTGGGCACCCTGCTCTCCGTGTGGGGAATCTTCCAGGTCCGCACCCAGGAAGACTCGTCTCAGAAGGCCCTGCTGGCCGCCCTCGCCAAGGGCATCAACCTTTCCACGATCGCGATCGTGGGTGCCTCGCTCGTGCTGACGTGGATGCTCGTGGGCTGGGCCCACATCGGCATCTCCGTCTCCGTGATCATCGGCCTCGTGGCCGGCTGGCTGATCGGCAAGTGGACCGAATATTCGACGAGCAACGAGTATCAGCCGACGAAGGAACTGGCCGATCAGGCCCTCACCGGCCCGGCCACGATCATCATCGGCGGCGTGGCCGAGGGCATGCTCTCCACCTGGGCCCCGGTGCTCATCACCGGCGCCGCCACGCTGCTCTCCTTCGGCTTTGCCAACGGCTTCGACTTCTCCAACCCCAACGCCTTCGCCCTCGGCCTCTACGGTGTGGGCATCGCCGCCGTCGGCATGCTCTCCACCCTCGGCATCACGCTCGCGACCGACGCCTACGGACCGATCGCCGACAACGCCGGCGGCAATGCCCAGATGGCAGGCCTTCCCGACGTCGTCCGCGAGCGAACCGACGCCCTCGACGCCCTCGGCAACACCACCGCCGCGACGGGCAAGGGCTTCGCGATCGGCTCGGCGGCCCTCACGGCGCTGGCCCTTCTCGCTGCCTACATCGAGGAGGTGCGGATCGGCTTCGAGCGGTGGGGCCAGGCCGTCGCCGAAAACGTCGAGGGCACGCCCGATCAATACCTCACGATCGCCGGCAAGCGGGAGCAACTCACCGAAGGCCAGTGGGTGAAGCTCTCCAAGGGCATCGCCGTGAAGCTCGGGCCGGAGCCCGCGAAGAATTCCACCTGGATGCTGCTCGATCAGTCGGCCGTGCCCGAATTCGCGGCGCTCCCCGCGAAGACCGTCGTCGAGAACATGCCTGCAGCTGACACGCTCGCTGAGCTCGAGAAGGCCAACCGGATCGTGGCCGTGAAGAAGGCCCGCATGGCGGACTACATGCGGTTTTACGACGTCACCCTCATGAACCCGAAGGTGCTCGTCGGCCTGTTCATCGGAGCCATGAGTACGTTCGTGTTCTGCGCCCTGACGATGAAGGCCGTGGGCCGTGCCGCCAAGGGTATGGTCGAGGAGGTCCGTCGCCAGTTCCGCGAGAAGCCGGGCATCATGCAGGGCACCGACATGCCCGACTACGCGGCCCCTGTCGCGATCAGCACGAAGGCCGCCCAGAAGGAGATGGTGCTCCCCTCGCTGCTCGCGCTCGTGGTGCCGATCGCGGTGGGCTTGCTGCTCGGCGTCGGCGGCGTGATGGGCCTGCTCGTGGGCGGCCTCACCACCGGCTTCTGCTTGGCCGTGTTCATGGCCAACGCGGGCGGCGCCTGGGACAATGCGAAGAAGCACATCGAGAGTGGCGTGCACGGCGGCAAGGGCACCGAGGCCCACAAGGCCGCGGTCGTCGGCGACACCGTGGGCGACCCGTTCAAGGACACGAGCGGCCCGAGCCTCAACATCCTCGTGAAGCTCATGAGCATGGTGAGCGTGGTGGTCGCCGGCCTCGTCGTCCGCTACTCCC
>JBILVW010000275.1:0-4447 GCA_044370205.1 Pirellulales bacterium
TCCAAGCCGCCGCCGCGGCGAGCGATGCGAAGTCGAACGCCAGTCCTCCCACCTGCTCGCTCGCCGCCAGCCAGGCCGCGAGCGGGTCGGCAGGCAGCGGCGGCGACACACGGTCTGGAGCGGCCGGCGAGGCGTTCGTCACCACATCGTCCGCCGGAGGCTCTTCACGCGGCGTCGATTCGGCTGCCGGGCGTGCCCGCGGCTCAGGATCCTCGACAGGCGACGGGGGAACCGCGGCCGCGACTGGCTGCGGCCGTGGCGGGCTCGCCGGTTCAACGGCCCGCGGCGTCAGGTCGGGAGTTTTTTTTTCGCGCGGCTGCGGGGCGGCCATGCCGCCGCCACGGTCGACCGTGTCGATGGCCGCCGCCAGGCTGTCGAGATCCTCGAGCGTGGCGAGCCGGATGATCGCCATCTCCGCCAGAACGCCGGTGTGGCCGCTGGTGCCCATCCGCGACAGCGTCTGATCGAGAATCTGGAGCATCGCCAGCAGCGTGGCGGTGCCGAGCTGCCGACCGACGCCAGCGAGATCCACACCGAGCCCCGCCTGTGGCGTCATCAGCTCCGGGCCGCAGCCGACGCTCGCCACCAGGGCGTCCCGCAGGGCAGCCACGAGCTGGTCGAGCACGCCGCCGGGGTCGGCGCCCCCCTGCAGGGCCGCATCGAGGGCTGCCAGGGCCGCCGGGGCATCGCGGGAGACGAGGGCCGTGACGATCGCGCCCACCCGCTCCTCGCGGCCGGTGCCGATGAGGGCATGTACCTCGTCGATGCCGATCGGGCCGCCGGCCCCGCCGAGCAGCTGCTCGAGGAGTGACTGGCTGTCCCGCATGCTGCCCGCGGCACGGCGGGCGATGACCGCCAGCGCCTCGGCCGACACGTCGGCTCCCTCGGCCTCGACGATCTGGGCCAGCCGGCGGGCGATGGCGACGGGAGCCACCGTGACGAAGTCGAACCGCTGGCAGCGGGAGAGGATCGTGATCGGCAGCTTGTCGGGCTCGGTGGTGCAGAGCACGAACTTCACGTGCGCCGGCGGCTCCTCCAGCGTCTTCAGGAGCGCGTTGAACGCCTCCCGCGTGAGCATGTGGACTTCGTCGATGATGTAGACCTTGAACCGGCCGCGGGCCGGCCGCACGGCCACGTTCTGCCGCAGCTGGCGGATCTCGTCGACGCCGCGGTTGCTGGCCGCGTCGATCTCCACCACGTCCACGTCATGTCCGGCGGAGATCGCCCGACAGGCGTCGCAGGCGTTGCAGGGCTCGGCGGCCGGGCCGGCGTCGCACTGCAGCGCCTTGGCGAAGATGCGGGCCGCGCTCGTCTTGCCCACGCCGCGGGCGCCCGTGAGCAGATAGGCATGCCCGATGCGGCCCGACTCGATCGCCCCGGAGAACCCGCGGGCCACGTGCTCCTGGCCGACCAATTCGTCGAACCGCTGCGGCCGATACCGGCGGGCGACGACCTGGTAGGCGGGCGTATCCATCATCAGAGACGACTCACACTTGATCCACGCGTTGTTCTCAAAAAGCCCCGGGCGGAAGCCCGGGGATCCCCCGGCTCCCGCCGGGGGCTTCTTGGATCCTCGTTGCGCCCGGTTTCGCGAGGTTCGGGTGTGATCCGTACAAGCCGTTTCAATCCGCCGGCCGGACGCCGATGAGAGGCCCACCGCACAAAGAGACGACTGCTTATGGCTGCTGCGGTTAGGCCCTGACCAGATTCACAGATCCCCATCGCAGGGGCCTCTCATCGGCGTCCGCACCGACGCTGTTTTGTACGCCCGCCGCCGCGGGCGGTCAAAGGCGGTGCGAAGCCTGCTACATTTCCGCCCATGGCGTCCCCGATGATGCAGCAGTTCGAGGCGGCGAAGGCCCGGTGCCCGGGGGCCCTCGTGCTCTTCCGAATGGGAGACTTCTACGAGCTCTTCGGCGACGACGCCCGCGAGGCGGCCGCCCTCCTCGACCTCACGCTCACCAGCCGCGACAAGGGGCCCGACGCCCTGCCGATGGCCGGCTTTCCGCACCACCAGCTCGACGTGCAGCTGGTGAAGCTCGTGGCCGCCGGTCGCCGCGTGGCCATCTGCGAGCAAATCGATGGGCCGGCTTCGGCGGATGGGAAGCCGGCGAAGGGGCTGCTGCGCCGGGAGGTGACCCGGATCGTCACGCCCGGCATCGCCGCCGACGAGTCGCTCCTCGATCCCGCGAAGAGCAACTGGCTCGTGGCGGTCACACCGGTCATCGCCCGGGGCAACGACGAGGTTGAGATCGGCCTGGCCTGGATCGACGTGGCGGCGGGACGGTTCGAGGCGGCGGTCGTGCCCCGCGACGACGTCGCCGACCACCTCCAGCGGCTCGAGCCGGCGGAGTGTCTCTGCGCCGAGAAGCACCGCGAGCTCGTCGGCGAACTCGTGCGGGCCGCGGGCCGCAGCACGGCGGTGACCGCCCGGCCCGACTGGTGGTTTGACGATGCGCCGGCCGGCGACGCCCTCGCCAAGGCCCTCCGCGGCCGTCGCGTGGAAGGTCTCGGCTTCGAACTGCCGAACGACCGCCCCGCGCTCGCCGCAGCCGGCGGGATCGTGAGCTATCTGGAGGAGAACGAGCCGACCGCCGTGGGTCGGATCGTGTCGCTCGCCGCCTGGCGGCCCGGCCACCGCCTGGAGATCGACGAGGCCTCGCGGCGCAGCCTCGAACTCGTGCGGAGCACGGCCACGGGCCGCCGCGAAGGCTCGCTGGCAGGCGTGCTCGACCGCACGAAGACGCCGCTCGGCGCCCGCCGGCTCGGCGAGTGGCTCTCGGCTCCGCTCGTCGCCAAGGCCGCGATCGATGAGCGGCTCGACGCGGTTGCCGCGCTCGTCGCCGACGCGAACCTCGCCGCCCGGCTCGCGGAGAAGCTCACGGGCGTGGGCGACCTCGAACGGCTCACCGGCCGCGTGATCGCCGGCCGCGCGGGTCCCCGCGACCTGGAACGCATCGGCCATGCGACGGCCGTGCTGCCGGAGCTCATCTCACTTCTCTCCGGATGCGGCGGCCTGCTGGCGACGCTCGCCGCCGGCATCGATCCCCTCGACGCGGTCTCCTCACGGATCAAGGCCCAGCTTCGCGAGGGCTGCCCGATGTTCGCCCGCGACGGCAGCTTCATCCGCCCCGGCTGCGACCCGCAGCTCGACGATCTCGTGGAGCTCGCCAGCGGCGGCAAGGCCTGGATCACCCGTTACCAGGCGGAGCAGATCGACCGCACGGGCATCGCATCGCTCAAGGTCGGCTACAACCGCGTGTTCGGCTTCTTTCTCGAGGTGGGCCGTAACCACGCCGAGAAGGTGCCGGCCGAGTATGTCCGCAAGCAGACGGTAAAAAACGCGGAGCGATATACGACACCCGAGCTCGACGAGCGGCAGCGGCAGGTGCTCGGCGCCGAGGACGAGGCGTTGCGCCGCGAACTCGTGCTGCTCGACGAGCTGCGGAGCTTCGTGGCGGAGCATCGATCCCAGCTCGACAGCGCGGCCGACATCATCGCCTCGCTCGACGTGCTCGTGGCGCTGGCCGACGTGGCCCGCTCGCGAGGCTGGGTGCGGCCGGAGATCACGACCGACGGCGACCTCTTCGTGGAGGGCGGCCGGCATCCCGTGCTCGAGCAGATGCTGCCGGCGGGCACGCTCGTGGCCAACGACATCGCCCTCGAGGCCCGGCTGCCGGGTGCAGCGGGCGACGCCCCGGCGATCCTGCTCGTGACCGGCCCCAACATGGGAGGCAAGAGCACGTTCATCCGCCAGGCGGCGCTCATGGCGGTGCTCGCCCAGGCGGGCAGCTTCGTGCCGGCTCGCCGGGCCCGCGTCGGCATCGTCGATCGGCTCTTCGCCCGAATTGGCGCCGGCGACGACCTCGCCCGCGGCGCCAGCACCTTTCTCGTCGAAATGGAGCAGACAGCACGGATCCTGAATCGTGCCACGCCGCGGAGCCTCGTGATCCTCGACGAAGTGGGCCGCGGCACGAGCACGTTCGATGGCCTCGCGATCGCGCAATCCGTGGTGGAGCACCTGCAGGCGAAGGTCGGATGCCGCACCCTGTTCGCCACGCACTACCTCCAGCTCGCCGCCCTCGAGAGGCTGCCGGGCGTGGGCAACGCCCAGGTGCTCGTGCAGCAGCACAAGGAGTCGCTCGTGTTCCTCCACCAAGTGGCCCCGGGCGCGGCCGACAAGAGCTGGGGCGTGCACGTCGCCCGGCTCGCGGGCATTCCCACCGACGTGATCGACCGGGCCCGCGACCTCCTCATCGGCTTCGAGTCAGAAGCATCGGCCCCGGCGAAGCCCCGCCGCAAGACAGCCCCCGCGGATCAGCTCTCGCTCTTCGAGTAGCCCCGCCCTGCCGGAACGCCGATGGTCAACTCGTAGGGCCCGGCTCGGGCCTGCACATGCCCTCTCGGCGGACGTTCGCTACGGACATCCTGTCCTTCGCTCACTGCA
>JBILVW010000276.1:0-4429 GCA_044370205.1 Pirellulales bacterium
AGGGCGAGCGTGGGATCGACGAACAGCTCCGCCGGGTCGTAGCCCGGCTTGCGGTGGATGTCCACGGTGCGGGCGAAGTCGGGCATCTTCGCGTCGTCGAGCCAGTAGTAGTAGGTGAACCAGCGGTCGGGGGCGGCGACGGCCACGAGTTCGCCCGACCGGGCGTGGTCGAGTCCATGCGCCGCCTGGGCATCGCGGTCGAGCACCTCGGCCACGCCGTCGAGCGACTCGAGTACGGCCCGCACCTCGGCGATCCGCTCCGGCCGCTTTACATACACGTGCGCGAGCTGATGGTCGGCCACGGCGAAGGCCTCGCAGGCACCCGCGTCGAGCAGTTCCCAGCCGAGGTCGACCTCCTGCACCCGCAGCAGCCCTGCCCGCCGCAGCCCACGGTTGATGTCGATACCCGCCCGCACGGGCGTGATCCCGTATTCGCTGACGACGGCCACCGTGAAGCCGGCGTTCGCGGCCCACTCGGCCAGTTCGCCCGCCACGGCATCGATCTCGCCGCAGGCCCGGACGGCCTCGGGTGATTCGGGGCCGAACCGCTGCAGGTCGTAGTCGAGGTGCGGCAGGTAGCAGAGCGTGACGGTCGGCCGCTCCCGCTCCATCACGCGGCGGGTGGCGGCGGCGATCCACCGCGAAGAGCGGATGTCGGCGGTCGGGCCCCAGAAATTGAAGAGCGGAAACCGCCCCAGCCGCCCCTGCAGCTCGTCCTTGAGGACGGGTGGTTCAGTGTAGATGCTCGGGATCTTGCGGCCGTCGGCGGGATAGATCGGCCGCGGCGTCACCGCCTG
Source organism: Pirellulales bacterium (assembly GCA_044370205.1). GTDB lineage: Bacteria > Planctomycetota > Planctomycetia > Pirellulales > UBA1268 > QWPN01. The sequence goes on from JBILVW010000276.1 coordinate 798, forward strand.
ATCGACGGCGGCATACATGTTGTACCACCAGAACATCTTGGCGACGGTGAACCCGTCGCCGAACCGCCGTCGGCCGACCTGCCAGAGTTTTTCCTGTTCGCAGCCGACCAGCGCGTTGGACTGCCGCCAGAGCCAGACCTCGGCGAGGTCGCGAAAGTACCAGCCGTTGCCGACGATGCCATGGTCGCGAGGCAGCCGTCCGGTGAGCATCGTCGCCTGCGCGGAGCAGGTGACGGCCGGCAGCACGGTGCCGAGCGACGCCGTGAACCCCGCGCGGCCGAGCGCCGCCAATCGCGGCGTGTGCGGCAGGAGACCGGGCGTCAGCCCGACGACGTTGAGGAGCAGCAGCGGCTTCATGCCGTGCATGGTACCCCGACGCCCCGCCCTCGTGCTCGGAGGGACGGGGGCAGCAGCTGACCGCCGGCTCGGAACGCTACTTCAACTCCGTGGTCGGTAGGGCGTGGCCAAAGACGGACCAGACGACGCCGTCGTTGATGATCGACAGCGTCATGCGGCCTTCGGCCGCGATGATCACGCTGACGACCCGGCCATTTTCGACCCCTGAAAACACGTGGTGCCCGTCCACCTCTTTCACCGTCTCGAGCTTCGTCACTTCGCCGCGGCGAGAGTCGGGGCCGAGCAGCGTCAGTTCCTTCTTTTCGGCGTCCAGGCGAAAGAAGGTGGGACGTGCCCGCTCGCCGAGATCGGGGGGGCCGATGGTGCCATCTTCATCGACTGCGACCGCCGAAGCGACCGAGCAAATCCACGCCTGGCCGGCGATCGCATCGTCGCACACCGTCACGGTCGTGGTGATCATCACCGCGATCATCGTCATCCTTTTCCAGACCATGTTTTCAACTCCTGTTCCTGATTCGAGGTGTTCCTGATTCGATGCCTGCGGATCGCTCACCGCACGGTGTATCCCTTGGCCTCCATGGCCGCCATGAAGTTCCGATTCCACAAGGCGAATTGCTGCTGATAGCCCGCCATCGCCGAATCGGAAGCGCCGCCTGCCGCCTTCACGGCCCGCCGCGAGCGAACTCCCCCCGTCAGGCCCAAAGAGGTCGCGCCGATGGCTGCCCCCTTGCCCGCATCACCGGCGATCGCACCGATGGCGACTCCGGCGAGGGCGCCTCCCGCCGCACCCTTGAAGGCCCCGCCCCGCGCGGCGTTGGCCGCCGCCGCTGACGCGCCGGCCTGCTGATCGAGGACCGCCTTCGCCTGATACGGATCCCACCCGGTCTGCTTCGTGGCCCAGTCGTAGGCGGCGGTCTCGTCCGCCTTCTGCTGCTCCGGCGTCTGACCCTTCGCAGGGAAGATCGCGAGATTGCCCGGGTTGGTGCTGAGGGCAGGCGGTCCAGCCTGTGCGAGGGCAGCGGCCATCACGACTGTTGCCGTCGTCATCACGAACACACCTGCGCCCTTCATCCGCTCGACGTTCATGTTCATCACGCTTTCTCCTGAATGAGCCCGTTGATCGGTCGGTCGGGTGATATCACCGACACGCTTTGCGAGGGAATACGAGTTTCCACACGACTCGAGGGAAGACGCTTCGGAGCGCCTTGCGGCTGCGCACAATTCGACAGAACGCATTGATCGGACGTCGGAACGCAGACTTCTCCACGGCCGCGAGCGTCAGAATCGCGGCGTCAGAACTTCTGGATCATGTCGAATCCGAGCATCGTCTGCTGATTGCTGGCCCCGTCGTTGTAGGGCTTCCGCGGACCGCCGTTTGGGCCGCCGAAGAAGTCCCACCGAAAGGCCGGACGCATCAGGAAGTTGCCCGTGGGCGTCCAGTTGGGACCGATCGTGAGCGAGTAGAAGTTGCCCGGCAGCGGCACGTGGTTGGGATTGCTGGGCCTGTTGAGCCCCACCCGGGTGCCGTCGGTGTCCTGAAACCATTCGAACCGCGCGCCCCACGCCCAAGCCTGATTCACGCGGTAGTAGAGGTATTGGTCGATCCCGACCCAGAGCGCCGTGCCGCCGTCGGCCAAGGCCTTCGCCTGCGTGCCGAGCCACTGATGGAAGAGGTATTCCCAGTTGTCGGACGGGCGTGCCTCGAAGATCAGGCTGTACCGGGTGCGATTTGCGGACACGAGCGGTGGAGCCGGCTGGAAGAGCGGTGAGAAATCATTGCCCTCGTCGCCCGAGATGACGGCGAACGAGGTGGCCAACGAGTTGTCGTCGTTCTTGACCCGCATCCGCCCCAGGAAGTTGGCGTTGGAGTAGGGGGAAGCCAGGCTGTTCCAGCCGTTCACGAGGCCGGCGTCGACCTCCACGTTGTCGGAGGCGTTCCAGTGCACGAGGCCGCCCCAGTGGGTGAAGGGGCCGGCGAATTGATAGCTGTAGCTCTTGAAGTAGAAGAAGTTGCCGACCGCCGGCACGCCTTCGTAGCCGACGATCGTGTAGAAGTGGCCGAGCTTGAGCGACAGATCCTGGTTGCCGACCTCGGCGTAGAGCTGCGGAATCGCCAGCCCGTAATACTCCCCGCTGTTCCAGTCTCGGGGGCCGGGATTGGTCTCCCAGCCCAGCGACATGGCAAGCGGAAAATCCTCGCCGTAGAGCAGATCCGTCCGCGCCCCCACGCCGACGGAGCCGTCGGTGGGCAGGGTCCGCTCACCAACGATGTAGACCTGGTTCATCATCGCCTCGTTGGCGCGGTCCACGGCGTTGTACGGCCCGTTGAACTTGCTGGCCGGCACGCCGAAGTTGCCAACGAAGCCGCCGTCGAGCCAGCCGTAAACACCTCCCCGCTGCCTCTCGCCGAAGAGAAACCAGTCCTGGCCCGCAGGAATGACGCCTGTCATCACCTCATCGGTGAGCACGGGATCGCGAGACTCGAACGCCCCCACCTGCCCGGGCTGGCCGACGGAACCCTCATCCTGCGCGATAACGATGATGGACGGCGCAACCGATACCAGTAGGCTCCCGGCAATCAGTGTGGCTCTCTTGGCGATGCAATGCATGCTCGATCCCCCCTTCGTCGCCGCGGGCGGAGCGTGCACCGCTGCCCACTCAGGCCCGTGGCTCGCGTGCCGGACGCACGGCTTCGATTCGGCAGACGGGGCGGCCTGACCTTCACGACGGGCACGACCGATGAAAAAGTCAGGGTCTGCCTTGCCGGCTCCTGTGACCGGAAACGGCTCGGCGAAACCCCTTGCCTGCCCCTCCTGCCCGCCGGCCGCACGGTTTGCCCAGACTCTGTGCTGTTTCAGCCGCAACGCCGCAGCCTCAAGCGCCGGCTGGAAATGCTCCGATGGCGCGGACGGCTCGCGCCACTGAAGCCGTGCCGGTAGTCACTGGCACCGCCTGTGCACTACCCGACAAAACGCCCGGTTGCCCGGGGCGCATCGGCGTCTTTATTCTGATGATCATGATGACGTTCGATGATTTCGACGCCTGGGGGGAAACCGTCAGTGGAGCGAGCCTCAGGATGGCCTGCGATGCCATCGAGACGCCTGCCTGGACGCTCGGAATCCTCGATCTCGAGGGCGTCGTGCTTCAGGTGGCTTCCGAAGGGGGCGGCAATATTTGCTACGGCGCGAACACGCATACAGGCCCCACCCTCTTTCTGCCACTCACGCGGCCGCGCGAGAACGTCGCCAATGGTGAGCCGCTCGACGACGACTCGC
>JBILVW010000430.1:0-2750 GCA_044370205.1 Pirellulales bacterium
CTGCCTCGCCCGGCTGGCGGCTGTCGAGTATCCCGATGTCGAACTGCATGTGGTGATCGACCACGCGACCGACCCATCGCTGCCCGTGGCGGAGCGGTGGCGGTCAGGACATCCCGACGTCGCCTGCGAGGTGCACGTGCTGGCCGACCGCTCGCCGCATGCGACGCTCAAGTGCAGCGCCGTCGATCAGGCGCTCGGGCGGCTCTCGCCGCGGATCGGTGTGGCAGTGCTCGTCGATGCCGACGCGCGGGTCTATCCGTTGTGGCTCAAGGACATGATCCGGCCGACGCTCGATTCCACGACCGGGATCGCGACCGGCAACCGCTGGTATGACCCGACGGCCGCCGGCCTCGGCTCGCTGATCCGCTTCATCTACAACGCCAACTGCGTGATTCCGATGCACGCCGGCGGCATGACGTGGGGCGGATCGCTGGCCCTGCGCCGCGACGTGTTCGAGCATCCGGAGTTTCGCCCCTGCCTGCGGATCTCGCCTACGGAAGACGCCACCGTGCGGCATGCCGTCGATGCCTGCGGCCAGCGGCTCGCCTGCCTGCCGGCGGTGATGCTCCTCACCCGTGACGGCATCGGCCTCGGCTCCTGCCTTGGCTTCATCCGTCGCCAGCTGCTCTGGACGCGGCTTTACCATCCGGGCTGGCCGGTCATCGCCGGCGGCGCGGTCGTGGCCTATGCGATAGCCCTTGCCGTCACGGGACTGGCGATCTGGGCCTGGTGGCGCGGCGAATCCTTCGCGGCGCTGCTGTTCGCCGGGGTGCTCGTCGTCGCCACGCTCGGCAATCTCATGGCCATCGAGCGGCTGCACGCCGCGGTGAGCCGGTGCATCGCGCAGCGGCAGGGCATCGTCGTGCCTGCGATCGACCGGGTCACCCGGCTGCGGCTGCTGGCTGCGCTCCCGCTCGCGCTTCCGGCCTTCACATGGGCCGCTGTCTCCGCCGCGGTGGCGAAGCATGTCACCTGGAGCGGCGTCGGCTACGCCGTCGTCGGCGCCGACCGGATCGCCCTCACGGACTACCGGCCGGCGGGATCCTCGCCTCAACCCCCCCCTGCGGTCGTCAGATCGGCACTGTGAGGCCGAGGATTTCGGCGAGCTCTTTCTGCCGGCGATCGAACGTGAGAAACCGCTCGGCTTCGAGTCGGACCGCGGCAGCGGCGTGCAGGATGTCGAAGCTCCGGTGCCCGCCCGAGAGGGTGTGCGCGGCCGAGATGCGTTGGGCCTCGTCGATCACGGCGGCAAGGTTCGGCGCCGTGGTCACAAGCCGGCCCGCCGACCGATCCGCTTCGAACTGGCTCCAGAGAATTGCCGCTGATCCCGGGGGGATGGCAGAGCGATATTCCGCGAACCGCAGGGCATTGGCCAGCTCGAACTCGTTGAGCGGGGTGACGGTGAGGGCCGTCGATTTTCCCTTGAGCCAGGTGATCGCGCGTCGTGAATGGACGTCGTTGGCGTAGAGCGAGAACAAGAAACTCGTGTCGACGCAGGTCACCACTTCCCGCCGGCCTCCCGCACGAGTTCCGCCGACTGTTCGGCGGCGAGCATGGGCTCACGGGAGCGATCCCGACTGACCGCAGGGCTTTCGAGCCAGTCCACCTCGGCCGCAGTTGTCATTGGCTCGGGAACGAGCCTCGCCACCGGCTGCCCCCGCCGGGTAATGACGATCTCCTCTCCGGCTCGGATCCACCGGAGCAGGCTCGTGTAGCGATTGCGAAGGTCACGGACAGTCGCTCGTCTCATGTGCTCCATTATTGGAGCGCTTCACAGGCCGGTCAATCCTAAACTTGAATCGACCGCCGCTGAGCTTCAAGATCCACGCCTCGACCTCCACGCGCATCGTCGGGATAGCTGTTGGCTCGCAAACTCCGGCGAGCTACCATATACGCAGTTTGTCCGCCGATCGACCTTTACGGGTCCGCGTCGAGCCCTGGAGGGGCTGACGGCGAAGCGGGCGTTTTCCGGCGGAGCGATCCAATGGCGAACGGCTCGGCCGAGGCGGCCTCGCGGCTGCCTTTCGTACGTGTTGCGGCAGCGGTGTTTTCTCTCGCGGCGATCGCCGTGCAGGCGGCCGAACCGGTGTCGTTCAACCGCGACATTCGGCCGATCATGTCGGACGTCTGCTTCCATTGCCACGGCAACGACGCCGGGACCCGCGAGGCGGGGATGCGGCTCGACGTCCGCGACGACGCGCTGCGGCCAACCGAGAGCGGCGCGGTGCCGATCGTGCCCGGCGATCCGGACGCGAGCGAGATCATCAAGCGGGTCTTCGACGACGAGAACCCGATGCCCCCCGAGTCGGACCACAAGCCGCTCTCTGACACACAGAAGGAACTCCTGCGTCGCTGGGTGGCCGAAGGGGCCGTGTACGAGCCCCATTGGGCGTATGCCCCATTGAAGCGGCCCGAGTTGCCCGCCGCTGCCGGTGGCACGAATCCGATCGACGCCTTCATCGAGGCCAAGCTCGCCACCAAGGGGCTCGAGCCCTCGGCCACAGCGCCGGAGCACGTCCTCGAACGGCGGCTCGCTCTCGATCTGACCGGCTTGCCCCCGGAGGCGGCGCTGCCGGGAGCCAAGCCGCGGCCGACCGGTGACGCCCTCGTCGATGCCCTCCTCGCGTCGCCCCACTTCGGCGAACGGATGGCGGTGTGGTGGCTCGACATCGCCCGCTATGCCGACACCGTCGGGTTCCACGGTGACCAGAACCAGCGAATCTTTCCATATCGCGATTACGTGATCACCG
>JBILVW010000277.1:0-4403 GCA_044370205.1 Pirellulales bacterium
GAACGCGAGCAGGTCGATGGCGGCCGGCGCCGGCCGGGCCGGATCGACGAGCTGCCAGTCGATCCCGTAGCTGGCGAAGAGCTGGAACGTGGCCAGCTCGATGAGCCGATCACCCACGTTGCCGATCGGACGGATGTAGCCCACCCGCCGACCGACGAGCGGCTCGAAGACGGTCGCGAAGGCATCGGGCGTCAGGAGCGCGTGCATTGGCGGGGCGGTTCACCGATCGTCGTACACCCGCGTGACTTCTTCCTTCGTGATCGGCGCGGGGTGATCCTCGCTCGTGAGCTGCACCTGCACCCGCTGGTCGCCGGCGGTGCGGCCCTTCGCCCGCACGCGGAAGATCGCCTCCTCGGCGGGGGCGAGCTTGGCCAGCGGCTCGAACGACACGGTGAGGTTGTCCACCCGATGCCCCGACGGGCCGCGGGCCTCGACGGGTTCGAGGTCGCCGAGGAGCGTGGCGGAGAGCCGCACGCCCGTGGCCGGCTTCGTGCCCTGGTTGCCGACGCGGACGACGTATTCGGTCACGCCGTCCACCTCGATCGGATCCTCGCTGTCGGTCACCTCGAAGAAGAGCGCGGCGAGCCCCTCCACCTCACAGACGTGGGCCACCTGGTCGGCCAGGCCGTCGGCACTGCGGGCGGCGGCCACGATCTTCTGCGGGCCCAACTCCACGGGCATCACGACCACCTCGACGAGGCCCGTCTCGCCCGGCGGCAGCTCCTCGAGATTCCAGAGCACGCGATGGGTGCGTTCGTCGTGCCAGCCGGCATTGTTGGCCCGCACGAACCGCACGCCCGGCGGCAACTGGGCCGCGAGCTCGATCGACCGGGCCGTGGCGGTGCCGGCGTTCACCATCGCGATCTCGCAGGTGGCCGACCGCTGCAGGAACCGCCGCAGCGGCATGTCGATCGCGAGCTCGAGCGTGGGAGCGGTGACCTCGAGCTTCACTCCCTGCTCCGCAAGCAGGCCGCCGTCGCCCCGCGCGGCGAACCGCGCCTGATGCACGCCGGGGCCGCGGGTGCCGAGCACCAGCTCGATCGTCCGCGCCTCGCCCGGCTTGAGCTGGCCGATGTCGAATTCGAGCTCGCGGCCCGAGCGGTGCGACACGTTCTCGGGCAGAAAGCCTTCGAGCACTACGCCCGTGGCGATGCCGGAGCCCGGATTGCTGACGGTGATCGTGACCGCGGCGTCGCGTCCGATGAGCGTGGGGGGAGGCTCCGAGCAGGCCACGGCGAGCGCCGGCTTCGTGGCCCGCGAACGCACCGAAGCGTCGGCACGGAAGCTGACGCTCGCCACGCTTCCGATCTCACCTTCGGTCTGCGGCATGAGCTCGATCACGACTCGCGCCTGGCCCCCCGGCGGGAGCTGGCCCAACGACCAGACGAGGTCACTCGCATCGGCGCCGCCGGCGGAGGTGGCGGGGCTGGCCGGAGGTGTGGTGGTGATCAGCGACGTGCCGAAGGGCACGGCGTCGCGGAGCACCACGTCGTTGGCGGTGGCGCTGCCGACGTTGCGGACGAGCACCTCGTAGCGGGCCGGCTTGCCCACCTGGATTTCACGCGGGCCCCGCTTCTCGACCGCCAGCTGCGGCGACTGCACGCCTTCGAGCTGGAGCGGGCCGGGGCGGCCCTGGCCGGCCGACTCACCGGCGGCGGGCTGGGACGCCGGCTGGCTGGCACCACCGAACGAGGCCCGCGGACCAGCGGCAGGATCGACCACGATCGCGGGCGCGGCGGCGAAGGGCGAAGCGACCGCCGCCGCCGGAGGTGCCGGCGGTTGCTTGGGCGTGGCCAGCGGTGGGAGAGGCGGCAGGGCCTGCGCCGGCGCGAACCGCGGTGGCGGAGTCACCGCCGCGGCTGGCGGCGCGATCGCCGGCGCGGCGGCGAACGGGGCAATGGCCGGCAGCTTCGGGGGGGCAGGCTCACGAGCGGGAGGCGTGGCGACCGGGGCCGCGGCCTGTGGCGCGGCTGTCGGCGGCTGTGGCGGATCGGCAACCGCGTCGGGCGGAGCGTTCTCGAGAGGGGCCTCCGCGGCGGATTCAACCGGCGGCAGATTCTCGCCCGCAGCTTCGCGCGGCGTTGGCGTCGGCGACTCGGCGGGAGCATCGACGGCCGGATCAGTGACCGGTGAGTTCACGGCAACAGCGTCGCCCGTGGCGGGAATCGCGGTCGCCGCCGCCGGCTCGAGCTCCGCCGGCGCAGCGGCATCGGCGACAGGCAACGTCACGGCAGCTTCAGCCTCGGGCTCCGCGGAGCTCACAGGCTGCACCTGATCGTCAGGCGTTGCACCGCGATCAATGGGGTTTGGAACGCCGCCAGCCGCAGAGGGCTTTGCCGCGACATCGCCGGCGGGCTCTTCGGGCGGCGGCAGATCGGCCGCCGAGAACCGGGAGAAGCGGCGGGAATCGCTGGCCGTCTGCAACGCCAGGTCGGACGCTTCGAGCGATGCCGGCTGCACGTCATCGACAGCGGGCTCGGACGCTTCACCCCGCGGACGCCAGCGATCGTCGCGGGCCGGCCGCATGTTGTCGGCCCCCTGAAACCGCGCCGGCTCGCGGGCGTCGCTCAACGGCTGATCGGCCGAGGCCGGCAGCGGCTCGGCGGCCGTCTCCGCGGGCGAAGCGGTGCCCTCGATGTCGGGCACCGCCGGCAGTGATTCGGCAGATCGGCGTCCGATCCCGAGCCCCCACACGAGCGCGAAGCCGAGGCAGCCGCAGGCGAGGGCGCCGACAGCCACCGGCCATTTCGATTGCCGTGGCGGCACGACGAACTCCTGCCGCGATTGCCGCACTTCCTGCTGCATATCCGCTTCCGACATGGCCAGATCCTCGCGGGGCTGCCCGCAGCCAAGCCGTGGCCACCGGGCAATCGCCGGGGAAATAGCAGTTTCAGGCAGTCGGGAGAAAGGTCAGTCACGCAGGAAGCCCCCGGTGGAAACCGGGGGGTCGGTGTCGGATGCGTGTTCAAGACGGCGGTGATGGGAATGGATGCCCGACCCCCGCGTTTCCACGCGGGGCTTTTATGGTGGTTTGGAGCACTTCGTGAAGATGGAAGTGGTGCTTGCCCAGTTTGCCACCGTAGTTGCCGGCGGAGATGGCCGGGATCTCGGGGCCGGCGGCGGCGCGGATGCCGACCGCCATCGCCCGGGCCACTGCGTCGCGGTCGATGCCGTCGATCACGATCTCGAGGGCGCAGGCCACGCCGGGGGCGAGTTCCGTCGGCACGCGGCCCATGACCGCCGGCGAGAAGGCTTCGTTCGTCGAGGCTCGCAGCGCCTCGTACCGTGAGCCCACCTTGCTGCCCGACCGCACGACGCCCCCCGGAAACGGCGTGATCGTGCCGGGCACCGCGGCGATCGCATCGACGGCACGACGTGCGGCCGCGAGCGCCGCGTCGAGCGACGTGCCCTGCAGGATGAAGTTGCCGCCGCCGACTCCCTTCGCGATCCCCATCGTCTCCTCGACGAGGAATTCGCCATCCATAACAGGCACCCGCCAGAACCGCCGGCCATCCACGACCTTGCTCTTCTCGAAGCCGTCGCCGAAGAACCGCACGTGGCCGCCGAGCGGCACGCGATCAGGGGCGGCCGGAAGACCGTCGAACACGGCCGTCGTGGGGCAGGTGAGCAGGCACTGCGCGGCCCGGTTGGCCACCGCCTTCGCCACGCCATCGGCAGCGAAGCCGAAGGCAAGCACTGCCGCAGCGGGCCGGCCATCGGGCGACTCTCCCTGCGGGATCCGGGTCTCGACGCCGATCTCCGCATCGCAGCCGATCACACTCGTGCCATACCCGCAGGTGGCCGCCAGCGCGGCCTCCAGCCAATGGTCGTCATGAGCCGTGATCACGAGCCTCGCGAACCGCAGGCCAAAGGCTTCGGCGAACGTGGCGGCGATCTGTGTGGATTCGATGAACATCTGCGGGGTGACCAGCGTGGCTCGGCGAAAATCGAGGTTCCAGATGCGGGGGATTCCCTTATGCTATCGAGTACGTGGCGATTGCCCCATCGCCGCGTTCGCTTCATGGAGGATCATGCGATGGTGCGCCCCCGTTTTGTCCTGCCCCTCCGTTTGAACACGGTTCAGCAGCGTCTCGGCATCGCCGTGGCCCTCGTCGGCTGGCTCGGCTGCCAGCTCTCCGGCGCGGCTGCCCAGGCGGCCGATGCAGGTGGCCTGGCGGGCAGCGGCGCGACCGTCGCGCCGGCCGACGCTGCCTTCTTCTCCGCCACGTTGCGGGCCCGCGAGCAGTTCGACGCGGTCGTCGCGAGCAACGCCTACAAGGCAATTCGTGCGCTGCCGGGCGTGAAGCGGGCCCTCGATTCGCTGGAGGAGCAGCGGACGATGCCGGGCAGCCCGCTGGCGATGATCGAAACCTTCATGCAGCTCCCGGAGAACGAGCAGGCCG
>JBILVW010000146.1:0-6964 GCA_044370205.1 Pirellulales bacterium
CGGCTGAGGGCCGCGAGGTGACCGTGATCCCGGCCGCCGGCACGCTCCGCAGCAACGTGGAGCGATGGCAGGGCCAGCTCGGCGAGACCGATGCCGCCACCCGCGACAAGGCGGTCGAGGCTGCCCTCGCCGCTGCCGAGAAACTCGGCGTCGCCGGCACGGAGGCCACGGTCGTCTTGCTCCTCGACGCCGAGGCCGCCAGCAGTGATGACGCCGGCCAGGCCATCCTCGGCGCCATGATCCCGCTCGACGACTCGGCGTCACTGTTCGTGAAGTACAAGGGAGACGCCGCCGTCGCCCACCGCGAGCGCGAGAAGTTCAATCAGTTCGTGTCGTCGATCCGCTGGAAAGAGGAACAGGAATAAATGGCTACCGGCAGCCTTCCCGCTTCGTCGATGCCCTTCCCTGAGCGACAGGCCTCCGCCACGGTCGCGGCCGGCCCGCTCGCGTGGCAGCTGCTGCGGGCGCTCGGCTCGCTCAAGATCACGGTGGTGATGTTTCTCGCGGCGACGTTCCTGCTCTTCGTGGGCACGCTCGCCCAGGACGAGAAGAATCTGCCCGAGGTGAAGGCGGAGTATTTCAACAGCTGGGTCGCGCGGGTGCCGTTCTCCGATTTCTTTCCGGTCACGGTCTTCGGCGAATCGACGCTCACCGGCTGGTTTCCGTTTCCGGGCGGGGCCACGATCGGCTTCGTGATGCTGATCAACCTGATCGCGGCGAAGGTCACCCGCTTTCACGTCGCCGCCAGCGGGCAGCGGCTCGTGTGGGGCACGCTCGTGTCGCTGCTCGGCGGTCTGCTCACGCTGGGCGTGATTCTCACGGGCCATCGCACCGACGGCCTTCAGGGCCGCCCCCCCGTGGACTACGAAACGGTGTGGCGGATGGTGCAGGTTGGTTCGCTGCTGCTTGCCGGGGGCCTTGCCGCCGCAGCCTGGCGGAGCGACCGCCGGCTCGTCCGCTCGGTGCTCTGGGCTTCAGCGGCGGCCATCGGCGGCCTCGCCGTCGCCACGATCTTCGGTGGCGCCGACTGGCGGATGAACGAGCCCGGCCTGCGGATCATGTGGCAGCTCATCCAGTCGAGCGTGGCCTCGCTCGTGCTGCTCGCCGGGCTGATCATGGTGTTCGGTGCCCGCGGGGGCAACGTGCTGATCCACGTGGCGGTGGGCCTGCTCATGCTCGGGCAGTTCGTCTTCGGCGACCGCCAGATCGAGGAGCGGATGTCGCTCGTGGAAGGACAGACCACCAACGTCGCCTTCCGCACCGACGAGACGGAGCTGGCCGTGATCGACCGCAGCGACGCCACGGACGACCGCGTGACGGCGGTCTCGGGTCGGCTGCTCGCCGCCAGGGCTGGCGGCCCGGCGATCGCGGCCGACGGCCTGCCGTTCGAAATCCGCGTGCTCGACTACTTCCCCAACTCCGACGTCGTCCGCGTGGGCCCCGTCGCTCCCAACCCGGCCACCACGGGCCTCGGCACCCGGTTCCTGGCGAGCCGCCGGCCGCCCGAGGGAGGCGCGACGTCGAAGTCGAACATCGCCTCGGCCTACGTGCAGCTCACCGAGAAAGATACGAACAAGGATCTCGGCACCTATCTCGTCACACAGTTTCTCAACGACCAGGCGCAGATCTTCATGGGCGCGCCGGCCGATGAGTGCGACACGGTCGAGGCGGGGAACAAGCCGTGGCGGCTCCAGCTCCGCTACCGCCGGGAGTACAAGCCCTACGACGTCACGCTCACCGACGTGCGGCGGATCGACTACTCCGCCAGCGAGACGCCCCGCGACTACTCGTCGTATGTCACCTTCAGCGACGCCGCCACGAAGGCCGAGCAGCAGGGCCGCATCTGGATGAACAACCCGGTGCGGTACCGGGGTGAAACCTTTTATCAAAGCCAGTATTCCAAGGTCGATCTCGGCAACGGCAAAGTCGGCGAGATGACCGGCCTGCAGGTCGTGGAAAACGCCGGCTGGCTGATCCCCTACGTGGCCTGCGTGCTCGCCTTCTGGGGCATGCTCGTGCACTTCGGCGGCACGTTCGTGCGGTTCGCCGACCGCCACGAGCGGGGCGATGCTGCCGTGCACGCGGTGCACGAACGGGGTGGAAAGCGGTCGCGGCCCGACACCGATGGGCGAGGCACGAAAGGCGGCTGGGCCATTCCAGCGGCGGCGCTCGCCCTCGTGGCCATCTGCACGCTGCCACTCGCACGGCAGCGGGCCGTGAAACCCGACGCCTGCGACTGGCAGACGGTCGGCACGCTGCCCGTCATGCACGAGGGCCGCGTGAAGCCGCTCGATAGCGTGGCCCGCAACACGCTGCAACTGCTCGGCAACCGCACGTCCGTGAAGATGCCCGCCGCGGATGACACCTCGGCGAAGCGGGTGCCGGGCGGCCCGACGGGCACGGTGCCCGCGTCCCAGTGGCTCCTGGCCCACATGGCCGGCAGCGAATGGGTCGATTCGGCCCCCGCGTTTCGCATCGACGCGCTCGAGGTGCTCGATTTCTTCGATCTCAAGCGACGGCAGGGGCACCGCTACGCCGCGGCCGAGCTCGAAGCGGGCCGCGAGAAGCTCCGCGAACAGATGAAGGCGATCGACGGCCTGCCCGCCGAGCAGCTGACGTTCACGCAGAAGAAGCTCAAGGAGCTGCAGCAGAAGCTGATGGCCTACGACCTCATCCGCTTCGCCTACCAGGCCCCCTCGATGCCCCGGCCTGCGGGCGACGACGACGCGTCCCGCCGTGAGTTCGTCGAGCAGGTGCAGAAGATGGTGCAGGGGGCGCGGATGCTCGAGGAAAACCATCCGGCCGCAGCGATCCCGCCGCGGGAACGGTCGGCGGCCGATGCGACGGCGGCCGGCCCCGACGCCCGCTGGCAGCCGCTCTATCCCGCCGTCGTGACCGCGATGATGGGGCGGATGCTCGAGGGCCGGCCGGGGCAGCCGGCGTTTCAGCTCAATCCCGCCCTGCTCCCCTTCACGGAGCTCATGTCGGCCGTAGGTAGCGAGCCCGCCGCGTTCAACAAGGCACTGGCGGACTATCGCCTTGCGATCGCCCCCCTGCCCGACGTGGCCGACACCGCAGGCAAGGCCGCCTACGAGGCCTGGCTCAACGCCTTCAATCCCACCGACCTCGCTAAATGGCTCTACGTGGCGGCCACCGTGCTCTGCTTCGCGAGCTTCCTCGTTCTGCATCGGCCGCTCAACCGGTTCGTGTCGTGGATGCTCGTGGGCATCTTCGTGCTCCACACCTTCGCGCTCGCCTCGCGGATCTGGCTCACGGGCCGGCCGCCGGTCGTGAACCTCTACTCGTCGGCCATCTTCATCGGCTGGGCCTGCGTGCTTGCTGGCCTCGGCCTGGAGTCGCTCTACCGCATGGGCATCGGCAACCTCGTCGCGGCGCTCGCCGGCGGCCTCACCCTGATGGTGGCCTACGGCCTCGACTCCGGTGACACGATGCACGTGCTCCAGGCCGTGCTCGACACGCAGTTCTGGCTCTCGACCCACGTGGTGACCGTGACGCTCGGCTACGGGGCCACGTTCCTCGCCGGCCTGCTCGGCACCTGTGCCATCGTGCATCGGATCTGGACCCGCGCCGCGCGGCGCGACAGCGCCGCAGCGGCCGAACGAGCGCGGCAGATCCAGGACCGGCTCTATCGCATGACTTACGGCGTGGTCTGCTTCGCCCTCTTTTTCAGCTTCATCGGCACCGTGCTCGGCGGCCTCTGGGCCGACGACAGCTGGGGCCGGTTCTGGGGCTGGGATCCCAAGGAGAACGGCGCCCTCATGATCGTGCTCTGGAACGCCGCCGTGCTCCACGCCCGCTGGGATCGCTGGATCGGGCCGCGGGGCTTCGCCCTCTTTGCCATCGGCGGCAACATCATCACGGCCTGGAGCTGGTTCGGCACGAATCAGCTGGGTATCGGGCTGCACAGCTACGGCTTCACCAGTGGCGTGCTCATGCTGCTGGCGGGCTACGTGGTCAGCCAGCTCGCCCTCATCGCCGCCGGTTGCCTGTTCACCCGCCCGGCCCCGGCGGCCTGAGCGGGGAGAGTGGAGACAGAGCCCCCCTGATTTCAGGCGTTTTTTGGCCGTGCGACGGCGGGCCGGATTCGCTATGGTCCGCGGCCACTTTCTCCGGAAGCCGTGCCGCCATGTCCTGCCGCGGATACATCATCCATCTGAAGCGTGCGACGGATCGCCGCCGTCAGGCGGAGGCGTTCGCGGCCTCGCTACCGATGCCGGCGGAGCTGCTCGACGCCGTCGATGGCAAGGCGATGTCGGCCGCCGCCCTCCAGGAGCGGGCCCGCCGCGACCTTCACTCGCCGCGGTATCCATTTCCGCTGGCCAATGGCGAGATCGCCTGCTTCCTGTCGCACCGCCGCGCCTGGCAGGTGATCATCGATTCCGGCTGCGACGCCGGCCTGATCGCCGAAGACGACGTCGCTGCCGCCTCACCCGACTTCGTGCCTCTCATCGAGACCGTTCTCGCCGGGTTGTCTCCCGGGGATTTCGTGCGGTTTCCCATGCGGGAGCGTGGGGAACAGGGGCGAAGAACCTGGGGAATCGGCCGGCTCCACGTGATCGAGCCCCGCCTGCCCGCGCTCAACATGCAAATGCAGATCGTGGGCCGCGAGGCGGCCAGGCTGCTCCTGGCCGCGAGCGAGGAGTTCGACCGGCCGGTGGACAGCTTCGTGCAAATGCAGTGGCTCCACGGGGCACGGATACTCTCGGCCCGCCCGATCGTGATCCGGGAGCTTGGCGGCGAGCTGGGCGGCAGCGTGATCCATCCGCAACGGCGGACGATCGTCGATCGGCTGGTGCACGAGATCCAGCGGCCGTTCATTCGGCTCGCCGTCCACCAGGCCAATGAGCAGTGGCGACGGAAGTCTGCCTGAACCCCCTGCCCCCCGCTGCCCCGCACTGTTTCCCGGGTGGCGTTGGTCTGGCCTGCGGCGGCGGCGACCGCTACTTTTCCCGCCCGATACCATCTCCACGGCCGCGCCACCTCATGCCTCACAATCCGCGACAAGCGGTTCGAGCCAGCGTCGCAGTCTTCGTCTGCGCCTGGCTCGCAGGCTGCTCCGGCCTCAAGCCGCTGCACCAGCGTGAGCACGCGCTCGCCTGCAAGGAATGCGCGGCCGGCGCTCCCTGCCCTGCGCGGCCGGCGCACTTCGGTCACTACGCCACACAGTGGCGACACTGGCCCGATGCGGATGCGAAGGCCGCGACGACCTCGGGCACCTCCACGCCCGCCGCGCCGCCACGTTCCGTGGTGCCGCGGGCCGAAGAGGAATCACCACGCCAGCAGGTGCCGCCGCCGTCGACTGCCACTCCTCCTGCCGACTCACTCGGCCGGACCACGATCCAGCCGTCGCCCACCGTGCCTGGAAATTCCCCGCGGCCAGATTCACCACAAGGCAAGGACGCCGGTGCGTCGGCCCCCTGGTCGCTCTCTCGTCAGTTGTTCCCCGCACTCGTCCGGTGAGTGATAGGCTGCGGGAATGAGCGAACCCGACGGCACGATGGACTTCTGGCGAATCTCCGGCAACCTCGTCGATCCGCTCGCGCGACGCATCCGTCCGGCGACGCTCACGATCTCCAGCGGCCGGATCGCCGGCATCGCCTGGGACACGATCGAGCACGACTCGTGGCTGCTGCCCGGCTTCGTCGATGCCCACGTGCACGTCGAAAGCTCACTTCTGCCCCCGTGCGAATTCGCCCGAATGGCCCTGCCGCACGGCACCGTGGCAACCGTGTCCGACCCGCACGAGATCGCCAACGTCCTCGGTATCCCGGGCATCGAATTCATGCTCGACGACGCCCGGCGGTCGCCCTTCGGGTTTCTCTTCGGCGCGCCGTCGTGCGTGCCGGCCACGCCGTTCGACCATTCAGGAGCCACGCTCGACGCAGCGGCCGTGGCCGCCCTGCTCGATCGCCCCGAGATCGGCTACCTCTCGGAGATGATGAACTATCCGGGCGTCGTAGCCGGCGAGGCCGAGGTGCTGGCCAAGCTCGCCGCCGCCCGAAGCCGCGGCAAGCCGATCGACGGCCATGCTCCCGGCCTTTCCGGCCCGGCGCTCGCGGCCTACGTCGCCGCCGGCATCGCCACCGACCACGAGTGCGTCGCCCTTCCCGAGGCGGTCGAAAAACTCTCCCTCGGGATGCGGATTCTCATCCGCGAGGGCTCGGCCGCCCGTAACTTCGACGCGCTCGCCCCGCTCATCGATTCGCACCCCGGCCGCGTCATGCTCTGCAGCGACGACAAGCACCCCGACCGACTCGTCGCGGGCCACATCGACGAGCTCGTGCGGCGGGCCCTGGCCCGCGGCAGCGACCTGTTCAACGTGCTCCAGGCCGCCACGGTGAATCCCGTGCGGCACTACGGCCTTGACGTGGGCCTCCTCCAGCTCGGTGACCGTGCCGACTTCATCGAGGTGGACGACCTCGCCGGCATGCGGATCCGACGTGTGTTCGTGGACGGTGCGGTCGCCGCGGCCGACGGTGTTTCCACCTGGCCGCGGCTCGAATCGGGCACACCGAATCGATTCGACGCCCGACCGAAGACCGCGGCCGACTTTGCGATCCGGGCGACGGCCGCAGACGCCGGCCGGCCGCTCCGCGTCATCGAGGCCCGCGACGGCCAGCTGGTGACGGGGCAGCTCGTCGCACCGGCGCGGGTCGTCGATGGCCGCGTCGCCGCCGACCCCGCCACCGACATCCTCCTGATTGCCGTCGTCGATCGCTATGACGACCGGCCGCCCGCCGTCGCGTTGGTGAAAAACTTCGGCCTGCGGGCGGGAGCGATCGCCTCGAGCGTCGCCCACGACTCGCACAACATCGTGGCCGTCGGCGTGAACGAAACGGCGGTCGCCCGTGCGGTGAACCGCGTGATCGAGGCCCGCGGCGGCCTCTCCGCCGTCGGTCCCGACGGCGAGCGGCTGCTGCCGCTGCCGATCGCCGGCCTGATG
>JBILVW010000109.1:0-8140 GCA_044370205.1 Pirellulales bacterium
TGTCGGATCGCCCGGGGCCGGAAGTCGCGGCCGCCTACACCGAGCTCGACCGCTTCGCCAAGGCCCTCGGCTCACCGCTGGCCGCGCCGTTCATGACGCTGGCCTTCATGTCGCTGCTCGTCATCCCGGCGCTCAAGCTCGGTCCGCAGGGCCTGTTTGACGTCGAACGGTTCACCCCCGTGAACCTGTTCGCCGATTGACGGGCTGGAGCCACTTGGCCGCCTCGATCACGGTCACGGGCACGAGCGCGAGGAGGACCACAAACAACCAGCCGCCGTCCAGCTCGGCCCGCACCTCGAACACTGGCCGCGCGACCGGCAGCGTCACGACCGCCACCTGAAGGAGGGCCGAGATCGCGATCGCGGCGAGCAGCGCCGGGTTGCGGAAGAACCCGATGCCGAACGCCGTGCGGCGGTCGCTGCGGCAGCCGATGGCGAAGAGCAGCTGGGCGAACGCCGCCACGCAGAAGGTGGTGGCCTGGGCCCGCTCGATGGCCGCCGGATCGTTCGAGCCGCGCCAGGTGAGCCAGAAGGCGGTGAGCGTGACCGCGGCCACGAGCCCGCCGTGGGCGAAGATCACGAGCCCCTGCCGCCGCGTGATCACGGGTTGCTGCGGCGGCCGCGGCGGTCGCTGCATGATGTCGGGCTCGGGGGGCTCGAGGCCGAGGGCGAGGGCCGGCAGGCCGTCGGTGACGAGATTCAGCCACAGAATCTGGATCGCGGCCAGCGGCGGAGGCCAGCCGGCGACGGCCGCCACGAGCATCAGCAGCACCTCACCTGCATTGCACGAGAGCAGATAGTGGATGAACTTCTGGATGTTGTCGTAGATGCCCCGCCCCTCCTCCACGGCGGTCACGATCGACGCAAAGTTGTCGTCGGTGAGCACCATGTCGGAGGCTTCCTTCGTGACGTCGGTCCCGGTGATTCCCATCGCGATTCCGATGTCGGCCGCCTTCACGGCCGGGGCGTCGTTGACGCCGTCTCCCGTCATCGCGACCACCTGCCCGCGCCGCTGCCAGGCCCTCACCACGCGGAGCTTGTGCTCGGCCGTCACGCGGGCATAGATGGCGATCCGCTCGACGTCGGCCGTGAGCGCGTCGTCGGAGAGCGCATCGAGTTCGACGCCCGTCACCGCGCGGCCGGCACCATCGACCAGGCCGAGCTCACGGCCGATCGCCAGCGCCGTGGCCGGATGGTCGCCCGTGATCATCACGGGGCGGATACCGGCGGAGCGGCAGGTCTGAACCGCGGCTCGGGCCTCGTCGCGGGGCGGATCGATCATCCCCACGAGGCCAACGTGCACGAGATTCCGTTCACGATCGTCGGGAGAGCCATCGAGTGGCTCGTCGGCCGGCAGCTCGCGACAGGCCAGCGACAATACCCGTAGCGCCCGATTCGCCATGCCGGCGGCTGCGGCCAGAATCACTCCGCGGCGCTCCTCGATGAGCGGGATGATTTCGCCGTTGCTCAACTCAGCCGCGCATCGCGGCAGCACCGCCTCGGTGGCCCCCTTCGTCTCGAGCACCCGCCCGCCTCCGGGCTGCCGCACGACGACGCTCATCCGTTTACGATCGGAGTCGAACGGAATCTCGAAGATCACCGGCTCGGCGGCATCCTCTCCTGCAATGCCTGCCTTGAGCGCCGCCACCACGAGTGCGGCTTCGGTCGGATCACCCACCGCCCGCCAGCCCCCGCCGCTCTCGGGCTGCACTGAGGCATTGCCACAGCGGGCGGCGATCAGGAGCAGCCGGTGCAGGTCGGGCTGCGCCGCGGCGGTGATCGGCCGACTGCCCGCGCTCCCACCGGCGGCGAGAAACTCTCCCTGCGGCGCATACCCGCCGCCGGTCACTTCGAAGTGGCCCCGCGCGGTCACGATCTCCCGCACGGTCATCTCGTTGCGAGTGAGGGTGCCGGTCTTGTCGGAGCAGATCACCGTCACGCTGCCGAGGGTCTCGACACTCGGCAGATGGCGGACCAGCGCGTTGCGGGCCACCATCCGCTGGAGGCCGATCGCCAGCACGACCGTGACCACCGCCGGCAGCCCCTCCGGCACGGCCGCGACGGCGAGGCTCACCGCCCGCAGGAGCACATCGGTGGTTCGTCCCCCGCGGGCCAGCTCGAGCACGAAGATCACCGCGACGACCGCCAGGCAGATCACGATCAAAAGCCGGCCCAGCTCGGCGATCCGCCGCTGGAGCGGCGTCGTCTCCGGGGGCGACCGCTCGAGCAGGCTGGCGATCCGGCCGAGTTCCGTGCCCATGCCGGTGGCCACCACGATCGCAGCGGCCCGCCCCGCCGCCACCACGGTGCCCGCGTGGACGATCGATCGCCGATCACCGAGCGGTGTGGCGTCCGGCAGCGGCCCGGCCGGCTTCTTCTCCACCGGCTCGCTCTCGCCCGTCAGCGCCGCCTCTTGCACCCGCATGCCGAACGCCTCGAGCAGCCGCGCGTCGGCGGGCACGCTGTCACCTGCCTCGAGTTCGATCCGATCGCCCGGCACGAGCTCTCGGGCCGGTACCGGCCGCAATTCACCCCCCCGCACGACTTTCGCGATCGGCGACGACATCCGCTGCAGGGCGGCGAGCGCCCGCAGCGCACGCTCCTCCTGCAAAAAGCCGATGATCGCGTTGACGAGCACGATCGCGATGATCGCGGCGGTGTCGGCCCAGTCGCCCATCGCCCCGGCGATCACGGCCGCCGCGAGCAGAATCCAGATGACGAATTCGCGAAACTGCCGGAGCAGCTTCCACCACCATGCGTCCGGCGGCCGTTCACGCAGTACGTTCTCACCGTGCTCGACCCGCCGCCGCTCCGCCTCGGCCATCGACAGCCCGCGGTCGGGATCGGTGGCCAGCCGCACGACCACGTCGGCGATCGGAAGGGCATACCAGAGCACGGCTGTCGCACCGGGGCCTGTACCGCAAACAACCGCAATTCTATCGGGCGGGCCGGCCTGAATCCGGCTTTCCGGCTCATCCGGGCTGGGCCAGACTCAGGACTGCCCTGATACCCGGGGTAAAAACGCCTTGCCTCAAACTCCGGGGCTCCATAACGTCCCGCGGAATCGGCCGCCTGAGACACGGGCCGGCTCAGCTCACCGCCCCCCCGATGGAGCCTCGTCGCCCATGGTACCGCCCGCCACGACCACCTCGTCGAAAGGGACGACCACGGCGTCGACCAGTCCTGCGTGCGAGTCGCCGCAGGCCGCCGCAATGCGGACGCCAGCCGGAAAAACAAGCGGTCAGGCGCGGTACGACACAGCCGTCGTCGGCCTCGGCTACGTCGGGCTCCCCCTCTGCCTGGCGTTCGCACGAAGCGGCGCCACCGCCCTCGGCATCGACACCGACGGGGCGAAGGTCGACGCCCTCGCCGCGGGCCGCTCCTACATCAAGCACATTGCCGGCAACGATATCGTCGCCGCGACTACCGCGGGAGGTTTCCGGGCGACCGCGGATTTCCGCGAGGCGGCCGAGGCCGACTCGGTGCTCATCTGCGTGCCGACGCCGCTGACCGCGAACCGCACGCCCGACCTCGCCTACGTCGCAGCTACGGCGAGGTCACTCGCGCCATACCTTCGCCCGGGGCAGCTCGTGGTCCTCGAATCGACGACCTATCCCGGCACGACCGAGGAGGTCGTGCGGCCGATCCTCGAAGAGGGCAGCGGCCTCGTCGCGGGCCGCGACTTTCATCTCGCCTTCTCGCCGGAGCGGGAGGACCCGGGCAATCCGCGGAGCAGGCTCTCGGAGGTGCCGAAGGTGGTCGGTGGGCTTACGCCCGCCTGCCGCGACCGTGCGGCCGCGCTCTACCGCCGAATCGTCAAGGATGTCGTGCCCGTGTCGAGCTGCGGCGTGGCGGAGGCCACCAAGCTCACCGAGAACATCTTCCGGGCGGTCAACATCGCGCTCGTCAACGAGCTGAAAATGATCTATTCGCAGATGGGCATCGACGTCTGGGAGGTGATCGATGCCGCGGCCACGAAGCCGTTCGGCTACATGCCCTTCTATCCCGGGCCGGGCCTCGGCGGCCACTGCATCCCGATCGACCCCTTCTACCTCACCTGGAAGGCACTCGAATACGGCCAGCGGACGCGGCTCATCGAATTGGCAGGCGAGATCAACACGGCGATGCCGGAATACGTCGTGGCACGGGTGATCGACGCGCTCAATGATGCGGGCAAGCCGGTGCGGGGATCGCGAGTGCTCCTGCTTGGCCTCGCCTACAAGGCCAACGTGGACGACGACCGCGAGTCGCCGACCTACGCGATCATGCAGCTGCTCGAAAAACGGGGCGCAGTCGTGGCCTACAACGATCCACACGTTCCGGTGATCCAAGCCGGCCGCAGCCACCACGATGTCGCCGGCCGCACGTCGCTGCCGATCACTGGCGACCACGACGTCATGGTGCTCTGCACGGCACACGAGGACTACCGCGACTTCGACTTCGCGGCACTCGGCGTGCCGCTCGTCGACTGCCGCAATTTCCCGACCCAGCGGCCCGCCGCCTACTACCGGGCCTGACCCCGGGCAGCACGTCCGCTTCGCATTTTCCCTGGAGACACTCGCCATGGCCAACTTCGCCCTCATCGGGGCCGCCGGTTTCATCGCCCCCCGCCACATGCAGGCGATCCATGAAACCGGCAACGACCTCGTCGCCGCGGTCGATCCGCACGACTGCGTCGGCCGGATCGACTCGTACTTTCCCGACGCCCGGTTCTTCACCGAGATCGAACGGTTCGACCGCTACCTCGAGAAGCTCCGCCGTGGCCCCGAGGATGCACGGGTGAACTACGTGTCGATCTGCTCCCCGAACTACCTGCACGATGCGCACGTGCGGCTGGCCCTGCGAGTGAGGGCGCACGCGATCTGCGAGAAGCCGATGGTCTTGAGCCCCTGGAATCTCGACTCGCTCGCAGACCTCGAGGCGGAGTACGGCTGCCGGGTGCATGCGATTCTCCAGCTGCGGCTCATCGAGAAGCTCCGGGCGCTCCGGGAGGAGATTCACGCACAGCCTGCAGGCCGCCCCCGCGACGTCTGCCTCTCCTACGTCACCCGCCGCGGCGCGTGGTACGACGTCTCGTGGAAGGGGGACGCACGCCGCTCAGGAGGCGTCTCGATGAACATCGGGGTGCATTTCTTCGACCTGCTGATCTGGCTCTTCGGCAAGGCCGGCCACGTGGAGGTTCATCTTCACGAGCCGAGGCGGATGTCGGGCTTCATTGAGCTCGAGCGGGCGAGGGTGCGCTGGTTCCTCTCGGTCGACGAGCAGGATCTGCCGGAGTCCGTCCGGGCCGCGGGCAAGTTCGCACACCGCTCGATGACGCTCGACGGCGAGGAGATCGAGTTTTCCGACGGCTTCACCGATCTCCACACCCGCGTCTACCGGGAGATTCTCGCCGGCCGCGGATTCGGCATCGAGGACGCCAGGCCCGCGATCGAACTCGTGCACCGCATCAACGCCAGCGACGTGCAGGCTACCGGGCTGCGGCACCCGCTGGTCGCGGGCGAGATCACCCGGCCGGACCCGGGCCTGCGACGGAGCGCCTGACCCATGAACGAGCGCGGGAAGAACGAGCCGGGGAATTCGTCCGCCACATCCGGGGCCGGCGTCAAGGTGCACGAGTCGTCCTACGTCGACGACGGCGTCGAGATCGGCACGGGCACGCAGATCTGGCACTTCTGCCACGTGATGACCGGCTGCCGGATCGGCCGCGACTGCCGCATCGGCCAGAACGTCGTGATCGGACCGCGGGCGACCGTGGGGGACAACGTCAAGATCCAGAACAACGTTTCGGTGTACGAAGGGGTGACCCTCGAGGACGACGTCTTCTGCGGACCGAGCATGGTCTTCACGAACGTGGTCAACCCGCGGGCGCACGTGCCGAGGCGAGACGAGTTTCGCCCCACGCTCGTCCGCCGCGGGGCCACGCTCGGCGCCAACTGCACGATCGTCTGCGGCACGACCATCGGTGGCTTCGCATTCGTCGCCGCCGGGGCGGTCGTCACCCGTGATGTGAAGCCCCACGCACTCGTGGCGGGCGTGCCGGCCAGGCAGATCGGCTGGATGAGCGAGCATGGCGAGCGGCTGGACCTGCCCGTCGAGGGCGGCGGGGCGAGCGCCGTCGATTCGACCGGCCGCCGTTACGAATTGGTCGATTCCCAAATCCGCGCCGCGGCGTGATGCCAGATCCGTGCCACGGCGTAATCCCCGCCGATGACTCGCGGGAGAAGAAGGAATGAAACCGATGCAGTTCATCGACCTGTCGATCCAGCAGGAGGCGATCCGGCCGGAACTCGAGGCTCGCATTGCCGGAGTGCTCCGGCACGGGCAGTACATCATGGGCCCGGAGGTGCGTGAGCTCGAGTCGGTGCTCGCCCCGTACGTGGGCGCGCGGCACTGCATCACCGTCTCGAGCGGCACTGAGGCCCTGCTGGTCAGCCTCATGGCGCTTGGCATCGGGCCCGGCGACGAGGTGATCACGACCCCCTTCACGTTTATCGCCACGGCCGAGGTGGTCGCGCTGGTCGGAGCGAAGCCGGTGTTCGTCGACGTTGAAGCCGACACCGGGCTCATGGACGCGTCGCTCCTGGAACGCCATATCACCCCACGCACCCGGGCGATCATCCCGGTCAGCCTCTACGGGCAGATGCCCGACATGGCCCAGATCAACGCGATCGCCGCCGCTCATGGCGGGATTCCTGTGATCGAGGATGCTGCGCAGAGCTTCGGGGCGACGCTCGACGGCCGGCGCAGCTGCGGCGCGTCGACCATCGGCTGCACCAGCTTTTTCCCGAGCAAGCCGCTCGGCTGCTACGGCGACGGCGGGGCGATCTTCACCGACGACGACGCGATCGCGGAGGCGATGCGGATGATCCGCGTCCACGGCCAGAAAGAGCGGTACATCCACGAGCGGATCGGCGTCGGCGGCCGAATGGACACGCTCCAGTGTGCCATCGTGCTCGCAAAATGGCCGCGGTTCGCCTGGGAGATCGCACGCCGAGAGTCAATCGGCCTGAGATACACGCGATCCCTCGGGGCGGCCGGCGCTCCGTCGTTGGAGGCCGCCCATGCCTGCACGTCCGTCGCCTCATCGCCGCTGGCCTTGCTGACGGTCCGGCCGTCCCGCACGAGCGTCTACGCGCAATACACCGTGGTGGTGCAGGATCGGGAAGCGGTGCGGGCGCGACTGACCGCGGACGGCATTCCGACCGCGGTGCACTATCCCCTTCCGGCCAACGAGCAGCCCGCCTACCGCGCCGACTGCAGGTTTCCGACGCCGGTGGCCGCCTGGCTTTCGAGGCACGTGATGAGTCTGCCGATGGGGCCCGATCTCACCGCGGCCGATCAGGATCACGTGACACACTCCCTGCTCGCCGCATGCCGGTTCGATCGAGTCGCCGCCAGCCGCCCGCTGGCGGCCTGAAGCGGGATCGGGCCGCGGAACTCCGCCCGGCCCCGCCTCACTGATTCAGTGAAGCGGGTCACCAGACCGGTGAAATACCGCAAAAACCCGCGTGAAACAGGCTGCCCAGCGGTCCGAACGCGGCCGGCACGCTCCCTGACCGGATGATCTCGCCACTTTTTTGGTGAGCGGCTTCGACACGTCCCACCTGCCGCCACGCGGCGGCCCTTCGGCCAAAAACCGCGGCTTTTCGCGGAAATTTCTGGCGGCCGAAAATTTTTTCTTGCCTTCCGTGCCAACTGGCACGGCGCGTGCATCTCCCTCTTCCTGTCGCGACGTGCTTCGGGCACGAGGCGATGCGGAACGTGGCCGCTGGCCCCGACCGCTTGGCGAAATGCAACCAAGCAGTGAGGAGGTGCGAGATGATGGTCGTAGCTGTGGGTATCACGTCGGAGGAATTGCGAACGGCAGCTTCGCCGACGTCTCGAGTCAACCGGCTGCCCGGGCTGTCGCGGTGTCTGGTCGTGACGGGCCAGGCCGGCTTCAGGAACCGGCTCACGGCGGCGACGGAGCTCGCCGGCTGGGAGGAATGCGACGCCCCGAAGACGGATGGCGACATTCGCTCGGCCATCGACGGCGACTACCGGCTCGTCTTGGTCGACATCGCGAACCCTGTGGGCAACCGCGTTTCCGACATGGTCGAGCTCGCGGAGGAATTCGCCGCCCGTCCCGAAACGCTCGT
>JBILVW010000279.1:0-4345 GCA_044370205.1 Pirellulales bacterium
CAAGAAGAGGTCATCCGGGAGTCGTCCGCGGCGATCTTCTATGAGGAGGTTTCGGCGCGGCATCTCGACCCGGAGCAGTACCCCGACTTCAACAACTTCGATCTCTTTCAAGCGTGGTTCGAAACGGGATATTTCGACATGGTCTCCGACGCTCTTGATGAGCCGCTGATCAAAAGCGAGTGACCGATGCTGCCCGCTGACGTCACGCTCACGCCCGCCAGAGAGCCAGACTTCGCCGTGCTGCGCGAACTGGCGGATAACTACGGCGACGGAGTGCTGGCCGCCATGAAGCTCGGGCAACTCTATGTGCTCGCATCCCACCGCGGCTTGGGGCTTGGAAAGTTCATGCTCGGGCACGTCGAACAACGGGCACGTGATCTCGGCCGATATTTGCTCTGGCTGCAGGTCAACAAGCGGAACACCGGGGCAGTCGGGTTCTATACGGCAGCGGGCTTTGAGGTCGTCCGGGAGGCCGTGTTCGAGATCGGCGGCGGCTTCGTGATGGACGACTACGTGATGACGAAGGGGCTGTGAGTGTCGCGAAGTCTCACGCTCTTCGCACACCAACGTCGGTCATCCGTATCCACGCCGCGGCCAGTGAGCCTTCCGTGTCGATCCCCCTGCATGCAGTCTCGACCACGGTAACCTCATATCCCAGCTTGCGAGCATCGAGGGCCGAATAGAGCACGCAAAAGTCCGTCGCCAGACCTGCGAGCACGATTGCATGGACATTGGCCTCACGCAGCAGGGCATCGAGTCCAACCGGTGTCGTGTGGTCGTTTTCAAGGAACGCCGAATAACTGTCTATGTCTTTGCAGGTTCCCTTGCGAACGACGGTCGAGCCGGAAGGAATCTCCAGTCCCGGATGAAACTGGGCGCCCCGTGTTCCTTCGACGCAGTGATCGGGCCACAGGATTTGCTCACCATACGGCAGCGTCATGCGATTGAACGGAAGATGCCCGGGGTGACTTGATGCGAACGACACATGGCCTTCGGGGTGCCAGTCCTGCGTGAGAAACACATGGCGAAAGCTCGGCATCAGTCTATTGATAACCGGGATCACTGAGTCCGCATTAGGCACTGCGAGAGCACCGCCTGAGCAGAAGTCATTCTGGACATCGATGATCACGAGGGCTGTGTTCATTGAAGGATGACCAAGGAGAGTGAGCCTTCGAGTCTATCCGCTGAAGCGTGTCGGTCAGTTCACCCCCGGCTCCCGCACCACCCTCCGCACCCGGCCGCCACTCATCACTTCCGACCGCGAATACACGCCCGCCCGATCTGCCGATAAACATCTTCCCGACACCCACTGCCGCATTATTGAATCATTCAACGGCAGGCTTCGCGACGAGTGCTTGAACCAGCATTGGTTCTTGTCGCGCGACGAAGCGCGAGCCGTGACACAAGCGTGGAGGGAGGACTACCATCACGTACGCCCGCATGGTGCTCTGGGCAACCAGCCGCGCATGGCTAACAACCCGGCTGGTATCAAGGCGGGGGCAGCGTCAAAGACGACGACGAAGGCAGTCATGATCCCAACCTGAACTAGCAGGGTACGGGGCCAACTAGAGCGAGGCTGACTTGGACGGGATTCGACGCTACGGCAACTCGAAACGGTGGGCAGACGTCGTTGTCCATCGAGGTGTCGCGCATTGGGTCGAAGTCGCGGAGGACATGTCGCTCGATGCCCGCGGACAGATCGCGCAGGTGCTCGCCCAGATCGACACGACGCTGGAGATGATCAAGAGCGACCGGACGAGGCTGCTGCAGGTGCTGGTCTATATCGCTGACCTGCACAACGCCGAAGTTCTCAACGAACTCTGGGATGCGTGGGTTCCTGCCGCCCATCCTCCCGTGCGAGCCATGGTGCAGGTCGGCCTCGGGAAATCCTGCAAGGTCGAGATGGTGGTGACGGCGGCGATTCCAGATGCGTGAGCGGGGTTAGTTCTCAGCCCGCTCGACCTTCACCCACTCGACCTGCATCTGGAACTTCCCGGGCTTCTTGTCGCTGAGCATGAAGCCCAGCCCGTTGATCTGGTCCGGCTCGACTGGCCCCATGCCCTGAACTCGCCTGCCGAACGCCGTGGGAATGAAGTCTTCGAGTGGGACTCTTACCTCCGTCCACTCATCTTTCGTGGTCGGCAGCGGCGCCCTGTACGAGAAAGCCATCCGGCGGCTCTTCGTGTAGATGTTCAGGACGTATTCCCGGCCGTCGCCCTTCACCCGTACGACGAACGTGTCCCCCGCTTGGATATCTAAATCAGTGGGCTTGGTCCGGACTGACGCGAAGCCGCCGTTGTTTTCCAGAGAGAGCATGCCGAAGAACTCCAGCGTTTGCTCTTCGGTGATCCTGAATCGGCCATCTGAAACGCCGCCCATCACGCCATCGTTCACTGCCTGCCATTTCTGGGCAGCCCCAGGGCCAGCGAAGTCCAGGATCGGCCTCAGGGCTTCTTCAATCGCGACTTGGCCCGATACCGCCAGCAGTGCCACCGCCCAGAACTCTCGCATGGATACTTCTCCAGCCAGGCTGCAGGAACTCGCTCTGGAAATAATAGAGCAGCCCTGCGAAAAGCACGCTCAGTCAGGTTTTTCAGGTGTGGCCGATACACCCAAGACGAAGTGACTGCGTATCCCGTGAGTACACTCATGCATAACGTGAAGACAGACTCGGCGAAGTGCGTTGAACCCCTACAAGCTGGCTGACGCTCATGGAGTTGCCCGATCTAGCCCCGTGGTTCGACAACGTTTCGGACGGCTACGACGAGTTGCCCGCGGGCGAGTCTGAAACATCCTACGACGAATAACCCGATGCCCACCCGATTCTGGGTCGTTGTCGTGCTGGCGCTCTTGGTAGGGATCGCCGTATTGCTGGCAAAACCGACCGGCCGAAAACAAAAGTCATCTGTGCCGTGGCGTGGACAGATCAAGCCGCCACCACCGCCGCCGTGAATCCCGGGGGCCTACACGACCTTGGACTTTACGGCCCACACAGCCACTTGCGTCCTGTCGCGGACCCTGAGCTTCCGCAGGATATTCTGGACGTGTTCCTTCACGGTCTCAACGCTGATTTTCATGGACCGGGCGATCTCGTCGTTGGAAAGCCCGAGAGCAACATGGCGGAGAACTTGTTCTTCCCGGGGTGTCACACCGGCATCGCGCGCGGCTTGAGTATCCCGCGCGAGCATCGATGCCGTGACCTTGGCAAACGGTCCCGATCCCAAGGCGGGTTTTCCGGAGACTGCGTAATCGATAGCCGTAGCCAGCTCTTTCTGGCCGACGCTCTCCAATAGATAGTTCGAGGCACCGGCTGCTTGTGCGCGGGCCATGTAGGTCGGATTATCCAGCGCCGACAGCATGATGAATTTGGTTTCTGGGCTGGCCTTACGAAGTTTCTTGAGAAGTTCGAACGCATCGCCGCCCGGATGAGTTCCTTCGGGTAGGCGACGAGAAGGGAAATCGAGGAGGGCATGGGCAGGCGGGACGAGAACGGGGAAAAAATATCCCCGGCTGGTTAATTTCCCGCCACCAGGCTGTCTTTCTCGGCCCGGCGCAGCTTCTTTATGGCTGCCTCCCGCTTGAGGGCCGCCGATTTCGACCGCTGTGGCTCGCTATAGGCCAACCGCACGGGAAGCCGGCTGCGGGTGTATTTGGACGCCTTGCCGGCAGCGTGGGCCTTCAGCCGCTTGGGCAGGTCGTTCGTGATACCCGTGTAGAGGGAGCCATCACGGCAGCGAAGCAGGTAGACGAGCCAGCGAGATGAGGCGCGGCGAGGGGTAGGCATGCGGGCCGATCATGGCCAAGGGCGACCGCTCACCAGCCGCGGCGCCAGATGCGCCGGGAGGCACGATTCAGGGGCGCTTGCACGGCCGGCCTCGCGCGGTACACGGGCGTGACGACCGTGGAAACCACGGGCCGGGCCACCACGACCGGCCTTGCGACCAGCGGATAACCGAATCCGACCGGGGCGAAGCCGCCGTAGAAGCCGGTCGCTCCGAAGCCGTACGGCGAGAACCCGGTGCCGTAGAAGCCCGGGCCGCCGAACCCGCCGAGCCACAAGCCCTGGGCATGCGCCGCCTGGGGCAGCGCAAGCGAGCCACAACACAGTCCGACCGAGAGCATGCCGAGAGTCACAATTCGCCGCACCATGCCGAAATCCTCCGTGAGGCAGGGCCACGTCCTTCGGGCCCGACCCCCGGAGTGTAGCGGTGCGTTGCAACCACTGCGCGGATTGGGGGCGAGGATTTTTGCCCGCTCGGGACAGGCGGGACGCCTATCCTACGGACCGACAGGCTGAAGCCTATCTTACGCGTCGACAGGCTGAAGCATGTCCTACACCACGCTT
>JBILVW010000280.1:0-4343 GCA_044370205.1 Pirellulales bacterium
GATCTACATCGCCGGCTACCGCGCGCCGCAGCCGGGCCGCCGCGGCCGCTCGGGCGACGGCGGCATCCGGTTCTTCAAGCTGGACCGCGTGGGCGACGCGAAGGTGACCTCCCGCCGGTTCGACCGCCGCGACGTGCCGGTCGAAGAGCTGCTCGCCGACAGCATCACGATCTACCGCTCGGCGGCCCAGCCGCGGCGGTTCCGCATCCGGGTCGATGCCGAGCGGGCCCGCTGGGCGTGCGAGAAGCCGTTTCATCCGCGTCAGAAGGTGCGGAAGCTCGCCGACGGGGGCGTGATGCTCGACA
This sequence comes from Pirellulales bacterium, assembly GCA_044370205.1. Taxonomy (GTDB): domain Bacteria; phylum Planctomycetota; class Planctomycetia; order Pirellulales; family UBA1268; genus QWPN01. The sequence goes on from JBILVW010000280.1 coordinate 306, forward strand.
TCGAGCGGGCCTGGGACGAGGAGCTGATCCCGCAGCTGCTCGCGCTCGGCAGTTTCGCGGAGGTGGTGGAGCCGGAGAACGTACGCGACCGCATCGCCGCCGAGGCCCGCCGGATCGTGGAGCGGTACGAGGGCCGCCGACTCGTGGCGTTCGACGGGCTTCACGCCGGCGGGTAGAGCAACGCCTCGACCGCGGCGAGCGGCACTTCGATCCAATCGGGCCGGTTGCGGATCTCGTAGGCCAATTCATAGATCGCCTTGTCGAGCATCGACGCCGCGAGCAACGCCTCGGCATCGGCCGGCCGCGCGGGCCACCATTCCTGACCCGCCACGCGTCGGGCGTATCCCTCCACGAATCTCCGCTGGAGCCCACGGCTCTCGTCGCCCCGATACGCCGGCCCCCCGTCGCGGGCCGCGCACCGCAGCAGATAGTCGAACGAGCGGCACATGCCGGCCACGTCCTTGCAGGCGGTCGTCTTGGCCCGTCGCTCCTCGAGCGAGCGGCCCGGCTCCCCCTCGAAGTCGATCACCAGCGGTCGGTCGTGGCCGTCGAGCAGCACCTGCCCGAGGTGGTAGTCGCCATGCACGCGGATCCACGCGGCGCCGGCGTCGATCTCGGCCACCGCCATGAGTCGCGAGCGGAGGTTGGCGGCGCAACCTGCCACCGCTCGCAGCCGGTCCGCCAGCGGCGTGTCGGCGTCCGCCGCGTAGGCCGCGATCTGCCGGCACACCTCGTCCGCATGTGAAACGAGCCCCTCCGCGAAGCTGCGTCGGGCTGCGGCCGTGGGCACCTCCGGCGCGAAAGCCGGCACGTCGGCCCGCGAGGCAAGCGCCGCGTGCATCTTGGCGGTGACGGCCGCGACCGCATCGACGATCGCCAGCACCCGCGGCCCATGCGGGCCGTCGAGCCCACCATCGCGCACGAGCGCGAGCAATACATCCCAGGCCCCGCCGCAGCCCGCTGCAAACGCATGCACCGTGGCCAGCGTGGTGGCCGGCCCGCCGTCGGCAGGCAGATAGTCGATGTGCCCGAGCAATCGCGGCGTGCCCCGCCACGATGTCTGCTCCGCCAGAAACGCCCCCACCTCCACCTCCGGCTGAACCCCCGCCCGGCACCGTCGAATGAGTTTCGTTGCATACACCGTTTCGCCGAGCCGCACGCGACACGACGTGTTCGAAGCATCGGCGCCCATCAGCGAAACGTCGGGCATTCCGGCCGGAACACTCGCCACCGCCCCCACGACTCGGCCCTCCACCCGGCCCGACGCCCCCGCGACGCTCGCCCCGGCGAAGACGGTGTCGAGCATCCAGCGAGCAAACGCCGGAGTCAGAGCCGCATCGGCTCCAGTGAGCGCGACCGGCACGGCATACAACGCCCGTGCGGCCGCGACATCAACCAGCAACAATACCCCGATGCCCGGCAGCGGGATCGCATCCGCCACATGCAGTCCACGCGCGAGCTTATCCTTGTCGGCACACCAGCGGGCCTGTGGCAGCCAGGCTGCGACCGCGTCGAGCACGGCGGGAGCCACGGGCGCGGTCATGTCGGCACGAGCCTGAAGACGCGAACGGGTTCGTCGGGCGTGCACTCGATCGTGATGGCCGTGAGATCCCAGGCATGGGTCGAGCCGGCGAGCAGATCGTGGGCGATCACGGCCTCGACGCCGACGAGCCCGAGGTCGGTCGGCTCGAGTGTGAGCAGGCCACTGCGTGCTGCAGCAGCCTCGAGGTTCACCACCACGAGCACGCGGCTGCCGCTCGTGGCGTCGAACCGCGTCCAGGCCAGGAGGTGTGGGTCGTCGATCGGCTGCGGAATCGGGCGGCGGTTGCGGGCCAGGGCCAGCTCCTCGTGGCGGATTGTGTTGAGGCAGCGGATGAACGGGGCGAGGCTCTCTGGCGCGTCGAGATTCCACCGCTTGATCTCGTACTTCTCGGAGTCGAGATACTCCTCGCTGCCCGGCTCGCGGGGCGTCGCCTCGAGCAGCTCCATGGCGGGGCCGTAGATGCCCCAGTTGCCGACGGAGAGCGCGGCGAGCGCCAGCCGCACCATGAACATCGGCCGGCCCCCGTCCTGCAGCGTCTCGTGGAGGATGTCGGGCGTGTTGGGCCAGAAGTTGGGGCGGAAGAAATCGGAGACCGGTGGCGTCGTCACCTCCACGAGGTAGTCGGCCGTCTCCCGCTTCTCCGTTCGCCAGGTGAAGTAGGTGTAGGACTGCGTGAAGCCGAGCTTGGCCAGGCGATACATGGGCTTCGGGCGGGTGAAGGCCTCGGAGAGGAAGAGCACGCCCGGGTGGGTGCGATGGATGTCGGCGATCAGCCACTCCCAGAATGCGAACGGTTTCGTGTGCGGGTTGTCCACGCGGAAGATCCGCACGCCCTTCTCGACCCAGAACCGCACCACGCCCGCGAGCGCCTCCCAGAGCGACCGCCAGGCGTCGCACTGGAAGTCGAACGGGACGATGTCTTGATACTTCTTGGGCGGGTTCTCCGCGTATTGGATCGTGCCGTCGGGGCGATGCCGAAACCACTCGGGGTGCTCGCGGACCCACGGGTGGTCGGGGGCACACTGCACCGCGAGGTCGAGGGCCAGCTCCATGCCGAACGACTCGGCGCGGCTGCGGAGCTGCTCGAAGTCGGCGAAGGTGCCGAGTTGCGGATGGATCGCGGTGTGGCCCCCTTCGGCCGCGCCGATCGCCCACGGGCTGCCCACGTCGTCGGGGGCGGCGACCAGCGAGTTGTTGGGGCCCTTGCGATGGGCCGTGCCGATCGGGTGGATCGGCGTGAGGTAGAGCACGTCGAAGCCGAGGTCGCGGATGTAATCGAGCCGGTCGGCGAGGTCGGAAAGCGTGCCGTGTTCGCCGGGCACGGCTCCCCACGACCGCGGAAACACCTCGTACCAGGCGCTCGTGCCGGCCCGGCCGCGATCGACCCACAGCGGTCGGGCCGGCTCCAGCCGCGTCTCGTGGCGGCGGTCGGCGTAGGCGGCCATGAGCGTCGCGAGCCGCTGATCGCGGGCAGCCAGTCGGCCGTCGGTGCCCTTGAGACGACTGGCGAACCGGTCGAGTTCCTGGGCCTCGCCGGCGGGGGCCGCATGGGCCGCGGCGGCCACGAGCTGGGCTCCGAGGACGAGATCGACGGCGAGGTCGTCTCCCGCCTGTTCGCGACGGCCCAGATCACGCAGCCAGGTGGCGAAGGCATCGATGCGGCCGCTGACCGTGTAGTGCCAGCTGCCGAGCTGATCGGCCTTGAACGACGCCCGCCAGCGGTCGTTGCCGAGGCAGGTCATGGGCACGCTGTTCCACTGGCCCGTGTCGCCGTGCCGCCAGTGAAGCCGGCAGTCGAGCTCCTCGTGACCGTCGCAGATGATGTCGGCCTCGACGATCACCTCGTCGCCGAGGAGCCGTTTGGCGGCGAAGCGGCCCCCCTCGACGTCGGGCACGAGGCGTTCGATGGCGACCCGCCTCAGAAGGATCGAGGCAGACGCTGAGGAGAATGGATCGACGGTTCGCTCCGGCACGGTGGGGCTCCGCTGGTGTGGCGGGCACAGGGTACCCGGTCACTGCGTGAGACGGCCACTTGGGCCAGCTACATCGGCGGGCAGGGCGGCGTCTGGCCTTCTTCGTAGACCACCGGCTGGCCGACGACCGTGCCTCCCATTTCGTGGCAGCAGGGATCGACGCCTGCCGTCGGCACGATGGGGGCGCCGACGACCGGGCCCGGCACGACGGCACCGGGAACGACGGCGCCAGGAACGACGGCGCCTGGAGGAACGGCTCCTGCGGGAGCGACCATGCCGACCGGCGCGGCCATCTGCGGCTGCGGGTAGACGGGAGGCGCCAGCGGGGGAGCGTAGGAATATTGATTGGCCTTGTTGTGGGCACAGCCCACCAGGCCGACCACGCACAGGCCGGCGGCCACGAACGATCGCTGCATGCGGTTCACGCTCCGAGAGCTTCCCTGGCGGTGGGAGGATAGGGTGGAGCCGTGGCGGTTCAAAGGGCAATCCCCCGGCTCGCGCCTGGGGGCTTTTATGACGCGG
>JBILVW010000024.1:0-14957 GCA_044370205.1 Pirellulales bacterium
GTAGAGAAGGAGGGGGTCCGGAGTTGGACCCCCTCCCCCCTGATTCAGTCTAGGATCTTGGTCACGACACCCGAGCCCACCGTCTTGCCACCCTCACGGATGGCGAAGCGGACACCGTCGTCCATGGCGATCGGCACCATCAGCTCGACCTCCATCTTGACGTTGTCGCCGGGCGAGCACATCTCGACGCCGCCGAGCAGCTTGGTGGAGCCGGTCACGTCGGTCGTGCGGAAGTAGAACTGCGGCCGGTAGCCGGCGAAGAACGGCGTGTGACGGCCACCCTCCTCCTTCGACAGCACGTACACCTCGCACTCGAACTTCTTGTGGGGCTTGATCGAACCCGGCTTGGCGAGCACCTGGCCACGCTCGATGCCGTCGCGGGCGACGCCACGGAGCAGACACCCGACGTTGTCGCCAGCCTGGCCCCTGTCCAGCAGCTTCTTGAACATCTCGACGCCGGTGACGGTCGTCTTTTCGGCCTTTTCCTTGAGGCCGATGATCTCGACTTCATCGCCGACCTTGACCTCGCCACGCTCGATACGACCCGTGGCCACCGTGCCGCGGCCTTCGATCGAGAACACGTCCTCGATCGCCATCAGGAAGGGCTTGTCGAGCTCGCGAACCGGCTCAGGGATGTACGCATCGACCGCGTCGAGCAGGTCGCCGATGCACTTGTTGGCCACCGGATCGGCCGGCTTGTCGTACGCCGGCTTGCCGGCACCACGAATGATCGGCACATCGTCACCGGGGAAACCGTACTTCGTCAGCAGCTCGCGGATCTCCATCTCGACGAGATCGAGGAGCTCCGGATCGTCGACGAGGTCGACCTTGTTGAGAAACACGACCAGCGCCGGCACGCCCACCTGCTTGGCCAGCAGGATGTGCTCGCGGGTCTGGGGCATCGGGCCGTCGGCGGCACTCACCACCAGAATCGCACCGTCCATCTGGGCGGCACCGGTGATCATGTTCTTGATGAAGTCGGCGTGGCCCGGGCAGTCGATGTGGGCGTAATGACGCTTCTCGGTCTCGTACTCGACGTGACTGACGGCGATCGTCACCGTCTTCGTCTCGTCGCGAACCGTACCGCCCTTTGCGATATCGGCATAGCTCTTGGCGACGGCCAGGTTCTTGGCCGCCTGCACGGCCACGAGCGCCCCGGTGAGGGTCGTCTTGCCATGGTCGATGTGCCCGATCGTGCCGACGTTGACGTGCGGCTTGCTCCGCGTGAACGTGTCCTTTGCCATGCTATTTCCTGCTTTCTCCTCGGAAGAAAAACCCGAACTATTGGTCGTGTGCGATCGCCTGTGATCGCCTGATCGTCAGCCTGCGGCCGAAACCGCCATGCCGCCGCGTCGTCTGCGGAAGAGCTGCTGAAGGGACTTGAACCCTTGACCTCGTCCTTACCAAGGACGTGCTCTACCAACTGAGCTACAGCAGCGATGTGGACGGAACAGGCACCTGAATGATGAACGTGAAACGAATGAAGGGAACGGTGTGGTCGATTGCTTGTTGTGCGAAGAGCGGGTAGAGGGAATCGAACCCTCGTCTTTAGCTTGGAAGGCTATTGCTCTACCATTGAGCTACACCCGCACGGGGCGACACGTGAACACGCGGAAGGGGACGCGACTGGGGAGTGCAGGATTCGAACCTGCGAAGGCATAGCCATCAGATTTACAGTCTGACCCCTTTGACCGCTCGGGAAACTCCCCGCTGTGTTGTGGTGCCGTGGCTCGTGTTCGGGTCTGGATTCGGTGTGGGAGAGGTTCTCTGCGAGGGTTGACGAAGGGTGAATGTACTGGTGTGGTTCGGAGCCGATTCGAGGTCATTGCGTCGCGCAAGCCAGCCGCGCCGCCGGACCGAGCCTCCGCCGAACCCACCCGCGGCCAAGCTTCCAGAACCACGTTCTGGAGAACCCGGCAACTCGGGCGGCATCGTGCTGAGCTAGCGGCGGGAGTTGAACCCGCAACCTGCTGATTACAAATCAGCTGCTCTGCCAATTGAGCTACGCTAGCGGCTGGTCAGAACCGCGAATCGTTCAAGTGTACGGATTCGAAAGGCCCATGCAAGACGGCCTACTGCCCCCCGAATGATCGGCGATTTCCCCGCCAAACCCCACACGCCAGCCCGTCGGCCCCTCCCCGCCCGCAGCACCCGCGAAATCGGCATCTGGCTGGGGCTGAGATTGAGCCGTATGCCAAGACGGCCGCATGAAGGGGCGCCGGCTTCGGGGGCGGTACAAGTCGCCGCTTCGCGGTCTTTCAGATCGTCGCGGTGGACCTCGAAGACTCGGTCCAAATGCTCCTCGAGCTTGCACCGACCCCCTTTGCCTCCCGTTCTCTACGAGCTCTGCCGACGCCGAATTTTGTTTCGCCCGCCAGCCTAAAGACACAGGGCGGGGTTGCCCTCGTCCCGGTCGCCGGCGTTGCTGACCAGCGCAGGCAGGATGCCGAAGCGCAGTCAGCATCGAGTGAGCGAAGGGCAGGATGCCCGCAGCGAACGTCCGGCGACCGGGACGAGGGCAACCCCGCCCCCTACCAGCAGAGGTCGCCCGCCAATCGGGTTTTCAAACAGCCAGTCACCCGAACTGGAGTTCGAGCATCGAGAAGTCGTCCTGGAAGTCGTCGCGGCCGGAGATCGTGCGGACGTGGGTGACCAGGGCATCCATTGGATTGACGGCGGCCGCCGGCGGAGCGGAGAGCGTGCGGAGGAAGTCCTTGAATGGCCACATCGAGCCGTCCGTAAGACCGATCTCGAAGGCGCCGTCGCTGTAGACGAACAGCCGCGATCCGGGAGCCACCTGGGTCTCGCTCGACTCGAATTCGAGGCCTTCCACGGCGCCGATCAGGGGGCCATCGGAATCGAGGAGTTTTGGCTCGGCGCCGCCCGGCCCCAGGAGCAGGGCAGGGGGATGGCCGCCGCCGGCCCAGCGGAGCCGGCCGGACGGGGTGTGCAGCACGCCATACCAGACGGTGAAGAACATGTCGTTCTGCCGCTCCATCGGGAAGGCCTTGTTGAGGGCGGCGAGGACGGAGCCGGGGTCGTGGAAGTCGGTATGCGGCAGGGCCTCGCTGCGGATGGCGTTGAGCGCCGACACGGACAGGAGCGCGGCGCCGACGCCGTGGCCGCAGACGTCGAGCAGGTAGACCGCGAAGTGCTCGGCATCGAGAGAGTGGTAGCCGAAGGCGTCGCCGCCAAGCTCGGCGGAAGGGATGAACCGCCAGTCGGTCCGCACGGGTCCGCCATTCTGTGGCGGCGGCAGGAGCGACCGCACGTAGTGGGCGGCCGTCGCGAGGTCATTCGCAAGAATCTGCTGGCTGGCCTGGAGTGCGGTGAAGGCCTCGTTCCGCTCGAGCAGCGCGACGTAACCCCGGGAGTGGTATCGCACGCGGGCGATGAGTTCGAGCCGGTCGGGCAGCTTCACGATGTAATCATTGGCCCCGACGGCAAAGGCCTCGGCCTTCACGGCCGCCTCCTCCTTCGTGGAGAGCACGATGATCGGCACGTCGCGAAATCGCTCGTCGGCCCGGAATTGCCGCACGAGCGAGAGCCCGTCGATCTCGGGCATCACGAGATCCTGGAGGATCACCGTCGGCCGCACTTCGGCGGCCTTCGCGACCGCCGCGGGCGCGTCCTTGCAATAGTGGAAAACGATCCCCGGCTCGTCGGCGAGCATGCGGCGGACGGCCTCGCCGATGATCGGCTGATCGTCGACGAGGAGGACATCGACCCCGCGGGGGGCTGGGCTCTGGGTCAGGGCCACGGACAATTTCCTGGCTGGCAGTGCGGCTCCGAGCGATTCGCGGCGATGCTACCACAGGGCGGCCGTCATCCGCTCGCGGATCGAGCGGATGACGGGCTCCGGGGCTGGCTACGCTTTTGGCGGTCGCTTCGGGCGGCACTGCGGGGGCGACTCGAGCGAGAACGCGAGGAGTTCTTCGCCGGTGACCGTCGAGATGTCGTGGTGCACACTCACGAGTTTGACGCCGGTGACCGCCTCCACCAACTCCTCCAGCCGCGGCCGCCCGGTCGCCACCATGTGAGCCCGTACCTGCTTGAGCAGCGCACGACCATTCCCGTGGCCATTGCCGTTACCGTGGCCGTTACCGTTGCCGTGAACTGACCCGTTGCCGTTGCCTGCAGCGCCGGCGGCCGCAGGGCCGTCGGGCTCGCCGCCAGCCGGCGGCGCGATGAGCTGCCGCTCCGCCGGCGTGAGCACGCCCTGAAGCCGCACCACCAGGAGCGAACCGACGAGGTGCGCGTGGATGTCACGCGGACCCCGACCGATGAACTCCTGCTGAAACCGCGACACGCCGTCGCAGACGGCAGCCTCGATCTCGCCCTGCGACCTGATTTCAGCAGATGGCTTCATGATCAGCCCTCGCGGCGCTGACCATCCCCCGTCCGTGCCGCAGTGCCCGCGACGGCGGACGCTGCCTGTCCATTGCCATCGCCGTTGCCATTGCCGTTGCCGTTGCAGATCCGGTCCCAGACCTCCCGCCTGTGGATGGGCATGCGGGTGTCGGCTTCGAAGCCCAGCCGCACGCGGCCCCCTTCGATCTCCAGCACCGTGATTTCCAGCGCCACGGTCATGTCCTCAGACCGGCCGATCACAACGCTTTCCCGATTCTTTCGCGTCAGCACCAACATGGGTCACCTTCTTCATGGTTGTGGATCCCTCCAGAGGGGTCAGGCGCGGACGGCTCCAATGCCGCCCACCGCGTACGATCCGTTGTTTTGATAGGCCCGACGGCCAGCCGCGCCGGCCGCATCTGCTTCGCCGTCGCTCCACGACGCGTGCAGATGGGAATCGACCGGCACCCCGAGCGTGGGTAGCCCCTGCCCGAAGAGAAAGAGGTCGACGTCGGGGTGGGTCGTGTAGGTCTTGAGAACGCTGCCGGTCTCGACATCGACGTGGGAGATCGCACCTCGAAGGAGCACGCCGGTCGTCTCCCGCACGTGATCGACAAACGAGTCGAGGGCGTGGTCGAACAAATAGCGGTGAAAGCTCCGCACCCGCTCCGCACCTGCTTCGTCCGCCGCCAGCCGTCGCTCCACCGCGGAGAACGGCTCGTGCAGGTTCACCACGAGCCAATCGCGGGTCGCGACCACCGACACGCTCGTCGGCGAACGACTCAAGAGGAGATGCTCGAACGTGCCGGCGGCATGGGCCACCTGGCGGGCGAGCCGATCGACGAAGAGTCGCGTCATGGGAGCGGAGTGCCATCGGGTGTATGGGGTGGATTTGGTCCGGCACAAACGAAAAAAGCCGGCGGGAAAGAACGCCCGAAGGCACTCTCTCACGCCGGCTTACGCTGCGACGGACCTCCCGACATGCGTCAGGCTGCCCCTCGACTCGTCTTCCGTCCGTCAATCGTCTGGCGATGCCGAACATCGCCGTTTCCCGCGGCCTCGACGCATGCTTGGGCGTCGTCGCTGCCGTAGGACGACGGGATTATATTGGGCGGTCTGGGGAACGCAAGAAAAATTTTCGGACTGGAGAAGATGCGCTGCTGTGCATCCATCCCATACAGCCCAACCGGACCGGCAGGCTTGCCGCTGATGCCCGTCGGTCACTTGCGCCGAAACAACCCTGCACACGAGACCCCCCACTGAGTGGGGTGTGTCGCGGACCTCGGGATGCGTGGCATGAAATCACAGGGAGAGATCGAGGCCGCGGTGTGCGACGCCGTCGCGCGGTTCCAGCAGGAATACATGGGCCGCGGACCGCGAAACGTGCACGCGCATCTCGTCGAGAATCGGGTGTTCGTCTATCTCGAGGGCGTGCTCACGGCGGCGGAGCAGCGGCTGCTCGACGGCGATGGAGACGGCAACGGGAACGGCAATGGCCGCGGTGCCGAACTGCTCAAGCAACTCCGCACCCATCTCGTGCTCGCCGGCAGGCCGATGCTCGAATCGCTCGTTCGCGACGCGGCCGGCTCCGCGCCGATCAGCGTGCACCACGACATCAGCCCGGTGACCGGCGAGGAGGTGATCGTGCTCACCCTCGCCGCCTCTCCGGCATGCCGCGACAAGCGGCGAAAGTAACCGTTTCTTCACCGTCTCCCAGTCGGTGGCCGAAGGCGTTCGGCGCATCGGATCGTCGGCGGAGCGGGGGCCTGAGCCGCCCCCGCCCGCCGGCGATTTTGCTTGTTTTCCCGCACGTTGTCCGTAGCGACCGCCACTCGGGCATTGTGGCCCACGCACTCGCGAAGTAGCGTAGGGGTGGTGTCGGGCATCCATCTCATTCACCGGACTGGTCGAATGCGATCCCAACGGTCGACCGAGGCGGTTTGCACGTCCGCGTGGCTGCGGCGAATCGTCGCGGCCGTGGCGGCCCTGGCGGTCTTTGCAGCCGGTGTTCCGCTGCCCGCAGCCGTCGTCTCGGGCCCCGCAGTATCGAACGCCGACGAACGGCATCACGACGACGCCCGCGCCGAAGACTCCGTGAAAGACGCGGAGGAGGATGCCGCCGCCCAGGACGTGTCGGCCGGTGATCACGCCGTCGATGCCACGGCCACCAACACCCTCGCCTCTCTGCTCGACGCGGCCGCCTTCTTCCGAGCGGCAACGCCCCGGGGCACCTTCGCGGTCGCGCTCATCGACCCCACGCACGTCCGCGGCCCACCGGCCTGACGCCCCTTTTCGGCGAGTGACGTCACCGTTGCCCGCGGGAACTCCCCGAGCAGCGGCCTCCCTCTCGCGCTCGCCGGCGGCCATCCCCCCGCCGGTTCGCGCTCCCTCCATTCCGATCGCGTTCGGCACACCATGCTCCCCGACGACGAACAGCTCGCGCAGATGATCGCCGCGGCGGGACGACTCCTCCCGCCGCAAGGACCGATCGACGCGTTCGTGGCGCAAAACACGCTCCAGGGGCTCGAGCATCTCCCGTTCGACGAGGCCATCATCAGGGCGTCCCGGCTCTACGGCGGGCAGCCCTTCCTGCCGGAGGCCTTCTACCGGCGGGAACTCGAACGCGGGCGAATCCGGCCTGCCGATCTCGATGCCGTGCTGAAGCAGCAACTCGGCGACCGGCACCGACAGTCGTTCGCCGGCGGCCGCATCATGCTCGGCGACCTGCAACGCACGCTGCTGCTCCACGCCGTGCGGCAGGAGAGCGACGCCGCCGTCCGCTGGACGCTCACTGAGCACGCCGTGCTCGAAGGAGAAGCCGGGGGCGACCTGTGGCATGCCTGCGTGGAGGCATCGTCGCGATCGCGGCCATCGGTCGTGCACACGCAGCCTCCGCTGCGGCATCGCAGCCTGATTCTGGCCCTGGATCCGACGCTCGACACCGACGCCCTCGTGCATCCGCTGTTGATTCGCCTGACGGCTGCTTTTCTCGATCAGGGCGTGGCCGCCTGGCCGATGCCAAACCGCCATCTCGGCCTGCTGGGGGCCGTTGCCACTCTCTACGCCGACCGGATCGGCCCCATACCCACGTGGTGTCGAGGGCTACCGGACAGGCTCCGGCAGGTGGAGACGGATGATGGACCGGGTGGCCCGGCCACGTTCGACGTGATCCGCGCGGAGCTGACGGTGCTCGGCGTGCCGGCCCACGCCTGGCCGGAGTACATCGCGGATGCGGTCGTGGCCCTCCGCGGCTGGGCAGGAATGGTGCGGCAACTCGAAGAGCGGCCCGATCGGGCCCCGGTCGAGGCTGTGCCCGCACGGCTCACCGATTTCCTGGCGCTCAGACTGATGCTGGATCGGCTCGCCGTCACCTGGGCGGCCGAACGACTGGGGTTTCGCAGCCGGCCGACGACCGACGACACGTGCTCCTCGCTCTCCGCCTTCTGGATCGAACTGTGCGACCGGCACCCACCGCGGCGCGGCTCCGGCAGCCTCGCCCGCGCCTTTCTCCTTCACCAGGTGGCCCAACTCGTCGGCCTCTCCGCGGCCGACATCCGCGGCCTCGACGACAACGGGCTCGTCGATCTCGAACTCGCGATCGCCGCCTTCGACTCGGTCGCCCGCCGCCGGATCTTCCATCTCGCCTACGAGCGGCGGCACGGCATCGGAGTGCTCGACGGACTGGCGACTCCGGCGCCCCTCCCCGCCGTCTCCCGCGCAGGCCGCCCTCGCGTGCAGGCGATCTGCTGCATCGACGACCGATGCGAATCGTTCCGGCGGCACCTCGAAGAGCTCGCCCCCGACATCAACACGTTCGGCACGGCCGGCTTCTTTGCCGTGCCGATGTATTACCGTGGTCTCGACGACTGGCATGCCATTCCCCTCTGCCCGATCGTCGTCCGGCCACAGCACACGGTCAGGGAGGTGCCAGCGGCCGAGACGCTCGCCAGCCATCGGCTGCGACAGGCGATCCGGCGGTCCGTCGGCTGGCTGCGCGGCGGCATGGAAACGGGCAGCCGCACGTTCTTCCGCGGTGGACTGCTCAGCTCCATCGGCGGCGCGCTCGCTGCGGTGCCTCTCGTGGCCCGTGTCGCCTTCCCGCGGCTGACGTCGCTCATCACGAGCAGCGCGGCGGAGCTTGCCCGCAGCCGCGTCCGCACGAGCCTCGAACTGCGGCGTACCAGTGATGCCCCGCTCCCCGACGGCACGCGGGCCGGCTTCGATGCGGTCGAGATGGCGGTGATCGTCCGCCGCCTGCTCGAAGACATCGGCCTCACGACCGGGTTTGCAAGACTCGTCGCCGTGATCGGCCACGGATCCACGAGCCTCAACAATCCGCACGAAAGCGCCTATGACTGCGGCGCCTGCGGCGGTGGCCGCGGCGGGCCCAACGCCCGTGCCTTCGCCCTGATGGCAAACGATCCCGAGGTGCGGGCCACGCTGGCTGCAGGCGGACTCGCGATCCCCGCCGACACCATCTTCGTCGGTGGGATGCAGGATACCTGCACGAGCCGCGTCACCTGGTACGACGCCGACCGGCTGCCGACGAGCCACCGCGGCGACTTCGACGCCTTTCGCACCGATTGCGCGACGGCGGGAGGCCTCGACGCCCAGGAGCGATGCCGCCGGTTCTACTCGGTGCCGCTCGACGTCTCGCCGGCCGAGTCGCTGCGCCGCGTGCAGGGCCGGGCCAGCGATCTCGCGCAGGTGCGGCCCGAGTATGGCCACGCGAGCACCGCGATCTGCATCGTCGGCCGCCGGGAGCGGACTCGCGGTCTCTTCCTCGACCGCCGCGCGTTTCTCGTATCGTACGATCCGACGGCCGATGCCGATCTCGCCATCCTGGAGCGGACGCTCGCAGCCGTGGGGCCGGTGTGCGGCGGCATCAGCCTCTGCTATCTGTTCTCGCGTCTCGATCCGCTCACCTACGGCGCCGGCACCAAGCTGCCCCACAACATCACCGGGCTCATCGGCGTGATGGACGGCCATGCGAGCGATCTCCGCACGGGGCTGCCCCTGCAGGGGGTGGAGATTCACGAGCCCGTCCGGCTCTTGATGGTGATCGACGCGACCCCGACAGCGATCCTCGCCGTGCTCGACCGACTGCCGGGCGTCGGCAACCTGGTGGCGAACCAGTGGATTCGGCTGGCCGCCTGGGATCCGCAGAACGGTGGACTCGCCGTCTACGAATCATCGCCGTCCGGCGGGACGTTCGTGCCCTACGTTCCGGAGGATGCCACGCTCCCCACGGCCGCCATGTCGGCCGACTGGTTCCGCGGCCGCCGCGATCACCTGCCACTCGCACGGATCATCGGCCGAGACCGTTCACTGGAGGCCTGTCCGTGACCGAAGCCACCGCCGTCTTCCTGCACGACGCCGTGGCCGCGCTCGTCACGTGGCAGCTGGCGGCCCCCGCCGCGACGCTCGTGGCGGTCGGCCTGCCCGCGCTCGCCGGCAGGCCGCTGGCGGAACACACGACGACCCGCCTCGTCGGAGCCGGCTTCGCGACGGGATTCCTGGCGGCCGTCGCCACGCTGGTGGCCCTCGCCGCCCGGGGCTTCACGCCGGAGGTGGTCCATCTTGGCACGCTGTTCTCCGTCGGCCATCACGCGGCGACGGTCGAACTCGTGGCCGACGGGCTCTCCGTGCCCTATGTCTGCTTCTCGACGGGCCTCTGCGGACTGGTGAACTCGTTCGCCGGCAAGTATCTCCATCGCGAGCCCGGGTTCACCCGGTTCTTCATCCTGCTCGCACTCTTCGGCACGGGCATGAACCTGATGGTGCTCGCCGGCAGCATCGACGTGCTGTTCGCCGGCTGGGAGTTTCTCGGCATCTCGTCGACGCTTCTCATCGGGTTCTTCCACGAGCGGCGTCACGCGGTCAACGCGGCGATCCGTGCATTCGTCACCTATCGGATCTGTGACATGGGCCTGCTCATCGCCGGCGTGGTCATCCATCACGCCGTGGGCTCGGGGGATTTCGAGCGGCTATTCCACGGCACGTGGCCCGATGCCACCTGCCTGGTCGATCCGACCACGGCGCTGGTCGTGGCGCTGCTGCTCGTCTTCGCGGCCCTCGGCAAGAGCGGGCAGGTGCCATTCTCTGGCTGGCTGCCGCAGGCCATGGAAGGCCCCACGCCGTCGAGCGCGATCTTCTACGGGGCTCTCTCGATCCATGCCGGAGCCTATGTGCTCCTGCGATGCGAATCGCTGCTCGACGCGGCTCCCGTCGCCGCCTGGCTGCTCGTCGCGATCGGTGTCGGCACGGCCCTGCACGCCGCTCTCGTGGGGAGCGTCCAGACCGATCTCAAGAGCATGCTCGCCTACGCATCGATGACACAGGCCGGGATCATCCTCGCGGAGATCGGTCTGGGCCTGCGGATCGTGCCGCTCGTCCATGTCATCAGCCACGCGATCCTCCGCAGCCTCCAGATCCTGCGGTCGCCATCGGCGATGCACGACCGGCATGAACTGGCCGCCGCCCTGGGGGGTCCCCCGGGCCCAGCGCGGTGGTCGCCCCTGCGGCTGCTCCCCGCCGGCGCCAGCCGAACCCTCTACCACATCTCACTCGAGCGGGGCTTCGAGGATGCGGTCGTGCAGCGGTTCGTGATCCGACCGGTGCTCCGGCTGCTCGAGGGGGCCCAGGCGATGGAGACGCGGATCGTGGCGACTCTCGGCGGCGATGCCGCCGACTCGACGCGGCGGACCGATCGCGACGGAGGTGTGTCATGACGCCGCTGGAATCAGCGATGCTCGGCTGCGTCATCGTCTGTATCGCGGCGCCGCTCGTGGCCGCCGCCGTCCTCTGGCTGGCCGGCGAGTGGATCGATCCCCGCTGGGCCGCTACGGTCGCGATCGTGGTTTCGCTCGCCGCCGCGGTCGGCGTCGCATCCTGCTGGCATGGCAGTGCGGGCCGCCCGCTGCTCTTCGGTCCGCGGCTCGCGGGGGGCGGGCTCGTCCATGTCGATGGGCTCACGGCGCTCCTGCTTCCCTACGTGTCGCTCGTCGATCTCGCGATCGTGCTCGTGGCGCCGCGGCGGGCGCTCGCGGCGACCGGCGTGAGCCGGCTGCTCACCGGCGCCTCCGTCACGCTCGCGACGCTTTCGACAGCCCATCCGCTGGTTCTGGTCGTGCTCTGGGGCATCTCGATCCTCTCCACGTGGCTCGCCGTGCGGGGCACGCTCGGCGGCCGCCCTGCGGCCCGTCTCTACGGCGTGTCGATGCTCGCCGCGCTCGCCTGCATGGCGGTGGGCACCGGACTCATGCTCGCAGATCCCCCCTGGCTCGGAGGCAGCGGCCCGATCGGCGCCGCCGGGGGCTGGATCGTGGCCCTGGCGGTGATGATTCGCAAGGGCATCGTGCCCTTCCACAGCTGGTATCCCGCGCTCTTCTCGGGCGCCTCGCTGGCGACGGCGCTGGTCGTGACGATGCCGCAGGTCGCCAGCTACACCGCCGTCCGATTACTCGTAGGCCACGCCGACGGCGTCGCTGCGGAGCTCGTCGTGCTCTCGCACGCGGCCCTCGTTACCGCGGCCTACGGGGCGGCGCTCGCCGTCGTGCAGCGATCCGCCCGCGGGCTGGTGGGCACGCTGGCCATGAGCCAGTCGGCGATGGTGCTCGCGGGCCTCTCCGGCACGCTGCCGATGGAGCTCTGCGGGGCGCTCGCCATCTGGGTGTCGAGCGGGCTGGCGCTCACCGGCATCGGACTCGTGGTCTGGGCGCTTGAAAGCCGGGCCGGCCGGATCCCGATCGATTTCCTCCAGGGCCGGTTCGCCGACGCCCCCGCCCTCGCGGCGTTCTTTCTCCTCTTCGGCCTGGCGAGCCTCGGGTTCCCGGGCACGCTCTCGTTCGTGGCCGACGATCTGATCATCTCCGGCAGCCTCGACGAGCAGCTCCACGCCGGCATCCTCGTGATCGTGGCCACCGTGTTCGCCGGCATCGCGGTGATCCGCGGCTGGTTTCACGTGTTCGGTGGTCCCGCCACGCCCGAGGCACCGCAGCACGTGATCCTGCCCAGGGAGCGGATCGCGCTCTCCACTCTGCTGGTTATCCTTTTTGGTCTCGGGCTGTATCCGGGGCCGCTCGTGCGGTCGCTCGAGCAGGTGGCCGCCTCACTGCTGTCGATGCGGGAACATCATCCCGCGCAGTCCTCGGAAGGAACCCCTCCATGAGCGGACACCCCATCCACGACGCGACGGCCACGGCGGCCGAGGCCGCCGACGGCCAGATTCCTCGCGGCACGCCCGCGGGTTTCCTGCGGTATCTCCGCAACGACGCGACAAGCGGCTTTCTCGTCTTCCTGATCGCGCTGCCGCTCTGCCTCGGGATCTCGCTGGCCAGCGGTTTTCCGCCGGTCGCCGGCGTGTTCACGGCCGTCGTCGGTGCGATTCTGACTTCGTTCATCAGCAACTCGGAACTGACGATCAAGGGGCCGGCCGCCGGCATGATCGTGATCGTGCTCGGGGCGATGCAGTCGTTCGGCTACACCGGGGGCACCGACCCGGCGGCCGATCTGCAGGCCTATCGCATGGCCATCGCCGTGGGCTGCGTGGCGGGGCTCGCGCAAATCGCCTTTGGCCTGCTGCGGTTCGGAGGCCTGTCGGAATTCTTCCCCACGGCCGTCGTCCACGGGATGCTGGCTGCGATCGGCTTCATCATCTGCCTCAAGCAGCTGCCCGTCGTCTTCGGCCAGAAGGCCGCCGGCGAGCCGCTCGAAATCCTTCGGGAGCTGCCCGAGAAGATCTCCCACCTCAATCCCCACATCGCCTGCATCGGCCTGGTGAGCCTCGTGATCCTGTTCGGGTTTCCGCTGGTGAAGGGATGGCTGCGGCCCGCCTGGCTGCGGATGATCCCCGCCCAGCTGCTCGTGCTCGCGGTGGCGGTGCCACTGGGACTCTGGTTCGACCTCGGCCGAGAGCACACCTACAGCTTCGCGGGCCACGACTACAAGGTGGGTGAGTCGTTCCTCGTGAACGTGCCCCAGAATCTGACAGCCGCCGTGGCGACGCCCGACTTCTCGGTGTTCTCGCAGGCCACCACGCGGACGGCGGGCCTCTGGTGGGTGGTGATGTTCGCGCTCGTGGGCAGCGTCGAGTCGCTGCTCTCGGCCAAGGCGATCGATCTGCTCGATCCCTGGAAGCGGAAGACGAACATGAACCGCGATCTCGTGGCGGTCGGCGTCGCCAACGTGGCGGCCGCGTCGATCGGCGGCCTGCCGATGATCTCCGAGATCGTCCGCAGCAAGGCCAACATCGACAACGGCGGCCGCACCCGCTTCGCCGACCTCTGGCACGGCGTCTTCCTGCTGGCCTTCGTGGCGCTCGTGCCCCACCTCATCCACCACATCCCGCTGGCGGCCCTGGCCGCGATGCTCGTCTACACGGGATTCCGCCTCGCTTCGCCCCGTGAATTCATCAACGTCTTCAAAATCGGCTCGGAACAATTGCTGATCTTCGTGGCCACGATCATCGGCGTGCTCGCCACCGACCTGCTGGTGGGCGTCGGCATCGGCGTGGGGCTCAAGTTCATCATCCACGCGATCAACGGCGTGCCCCTGCGGTCTTTCTTCAAGCCGTTCCTCAAGGTCAACACGATCGACGACGACACCGTCCAGATCGACGCCGGCGGCTCGGCCGTGTTCACCAACTGGATTCCGTTTCGCCGCCAGATCGAGCAGCTCGGGCTCGTGCAGCGGAACAACGTGATCGTGAACCTCGCCGGCACCGAGATCGTGGACCACAGCGTGATGGAGAAGCTCCACGAACTGGAGGGCGACTTTCAGCGGGCCGGACTGCGACTCGACGTGGTGGGCCTGGAATCACACCGCCAGACATCGGCCCATCCCTTCGCCACCCGCCGCCGAAAGCCGCCCGACAATAGCCCGACGACGTGAGGGGCGTGGTCAGCCCCGAACCCACGCTACGAGGTATGCTTTTTGTGGTTCTTAACCCGGAGGCCGAACCGATGAGCACGACCCCGAAACGCACGCGGGCCACGAAGGCCCCGGCCACCGACCTGCCCGCCGCGATCGAGGGGCTCGGTGTCTTCTACCTCGGCCAGAAAGTGGACGACGCCAAGGGCGCCGCCACCGGCGAGCCGGTGCTGGTCGAGGCGAAGCGGTTCACGACCCACGCCGTCTGCGTGGGCATGACGGGCAGCGGCAAGACGGGCCTCCTGATCGGGCTCATCGAGGAGGCCGCGCTCGACGGGATCCCCACGCTCGTCATCGACCCCAAGGGGGATCTTGCCAACGTCCTGCTCTCGTTCCCAAACCTCGCGCCGGCCGACTTCCTGCCGTGGCTGGAGCCCGAGGCCGCGAAGCGGGAGGGCGTGTCGCTCGAGGAGCTCGCCGATCGCACGGCAAAGAAGTGGGCCGACGGCCTCGCGACGAGCGGCCAGTCGGGCGACCGCATCCGCCGGCTGCACGAGGCGGCGGAGATGGCGGTCTACACGCCGGGCAGCCGCGTGGGCCGGCCGCTGGCAATGCTCGACAGCCTCGATCCGCCGAAGGGGGCCGCGGCCGACGACGCCGAGCTCCGCCGCGAGCGGATCGAGTCGCTCGTGTCGGGCATCCTCGCGCTCGCGGGCATCGAGGGGGAGCCGGGCCGC
>JBILVW010000281.1:0-4320 GCA_044370205.1 Pirellulales bacterium
CGGCCGGCTCGACGGCGGTGGCCGCATCGACGGCGGCCGTGATCTCGGCGCGGGCCACTTCGCGGGGGCCGGCAATCTCTCGAAGGCCGACTTCCAACGGATCGCGGGCACGGGCGTGGGTCGGGCGGGCATCGGACGCGACGCCGTGCGGCCCTACTCGGCCGCGAATCTTGCCAATCGCGGCAACATGATTCGCAACAACTTCTACAACGGCGGCTGGTACGGCGGCCGCGGCTGGTACAACAACCACTTCAACGCCTGGTGGCCGGGTGGCTGGTGGGGCGGCTTCGGCTGGGGCATGGGCGTCGGCATGCTTACGGGCCTCGCCTGGGGCGACCTCGCCTCGTGGGGCGGCTACGGCGGCGCACCGGTGGCCTACAACTACGGCTCGAACGTCTGCTACCAGGACGACGGCGTCTACGTGCAGGGGGAGCGGGTGGGCACCGCCGAGGAATATGCGTCCCAGGCCTCGACCCTCGCCGAGCAGGGCGGGCCGCAGGCCCAGATCTCCGACAAGGACGAGTGGCGGCCGCTGGGCGTCTACGCATTGGCCCGCTCCGAAGAGACCAATCCGAGCACGTTCCTGAGCCTCGCGATCGACAAGGAAGGCCTGCTGCGGGGCACCTACTACGACGCGGTGGCCGACACGACGATCAACGTCACGGGCAAGGTCGACAAGAAGACGCAGCGGGCGGCCTGGACGCTCGGCGACAAGAAGACGCCGGTCTACGAGACGGGCCTGGCCAACCTCACGCAGCAGCAGACGACCGTGCTCATGCACCGCGACGGCGGCAGCGTCGAGCAGATGCTGCTCGTGCGGGTGCAGCAGAAGGATGCCGGCGGCGCTGCCGGATCGGGCAATGTCGGCGGCTCGGCCGCTCCGAAGACCGGTGCCGCTGCGCCGGACGATTCCGGGGCGAAGGCGATCGCCGCGGAGCTGCGGGGTGAGGGCATCACGGGTGAGAACGTGGCCGACGAGGCCCGCACCGACGAGAACCCCGACGCCGACATCGCCCGCGACGAGATCGGGCAATGAGCCGCTGGCTCGTTGCCTGGGCCGCGGCTGCAGTGGTTCTGGGCGGCGAGGCATGTGCGGCCGACCCGTCGACCCCAGCCCCGGGCGTGGCAGCCGCCCGCGAGTTTGCGGCTGGCACCTGGCTCGACCTCACGCATCCCTTCGACGCGGCGACGATCTACTGGCCCACCGAGCAGGGCTTCCGCTTCGAGCAAGGGAACAACGGGCCGACGGCCAAGGGCTACTACTACGCGGCCAATCGATTCGCGACGGCCGAGCATGGCGGCACCCACCTCGACGCGCCGCGGCACTTCGCCGCAGGAAAGCACACGGCCGATCAGATCGAGACCGAGCGGCTCGTGGGCGAGGCGGCGGTGATCGACGTGACGGCGAAGTGTGCCGCCAATTCCATCTACGAGGCGACGGTGGACGACCTCATGGCCTGGGAGACGCAGCATGGTCGGCAGCTCGTCGACGTGATCGTGCTCGTGCGGACCGGCTGGGCGGCCCGCTGGGCCGACCGTGAACGGTATCTCGGCACGGCGGCCAAGGGGCCCGAGGCGGTGAAGGCGTTGCGGTTTCCGGGGCTCGCCCCCGAGGCGGCCAAGTGGCTCGTCGAGCATCGGCGGGTGAAGGCCGTGGCGATCGACACGGCGAGCATCGATCATGGGCCTTCGACGCTGTTCGGCACGCACGTGACGCTCTGCTCGGCCAACGTGCCGATCTTCGAGAACGTGGCCGCCCTCGACCGGCTGCCGGAGCAGGGGGCCTTCATCGTGGCGCTGCCGATGAAGATCGCCGGCGGCAGCGGCGGCCCGCTGCGGATCATCGCCCGACTGCCGTGACCCCGGCCGCATTGATCCCCCTGCTTGCGCATGGGGGCTTTTATGAGGAATTACGCGCATACAAGCCCCCAGGCGCGAGCCGGGGGATGTCGGGCGCGAGCCCGACCGCGAACCGGCACGGGTCTTTACCCCGTCGTTCGCATGCCGGCGGCGATGCCCTGGAGGCAGAGCCTGAGCAGGTCGCGGAACGGCGGCTCTGCGCCGGCTTCGGCAGCTTGCTCGCGGCGCCGCCGCATGAACTCGATCTGGATGAGGTTGAGCGGATCGACGTGCGGGTTGCGGGCCTCGATCGACTTCTGAAACCATGGCGTCGTGGCCAAGAGTTCGCCGCCGCCGACGATGTCGAGAATCGCCTGGCGGGTGCGGTCCCGTTCGGCCGCGATTCGCTGCCAGATGCGGCGGCGGGCGTCGTCGTCCTCGGCCAGCTCCGAGTACCGCTGGGCGATGTACATGTCGGCCTTCGCCAGCGCGAGCGTCGCATTGTCGATCGTGGCCTGGAAGAACGGCCACTGGCGATACATCTCGCAGACATGCTGCCAGGCCCGGCGGTCGTCGTACTTCACCTCCGTGAGCGCCGTGCCGAGGCCATACCAGGCCGGGATCATGCAGCGGCTCTGTGTCCAGGCGAACACCCACGGAATGGCCCGCAGGTCGTCGAGCGTCCGCTCGCCGCGGCGCCGCGACGGCCGCGAGGCGATCGGGAGGTTCTCGATGTCGTCGATCGGCGTCGTCTGGGCGAAGTAGCCGATGAAGCCGGGCTGATCGACGAGCTCGCGGTAGACGGCCCACGACCGCTCCGACATGCGTGCCGCGACGGCCTCCCAGTCGGCAGAGGGTTCCGCCCGTCGCACGCTCGACGCCACGAGGGTGGCCCAGGCCACCTGCTCGAGGTGCCGCCGCGCGACCTCGGCGTCGTCGTATCGTTCGGCCAGCACCTCGCCCTGCTCGGTGAGCCGGAGAGAGCCGTCGAGGGTTTCGGAGGGGAGCGAAAGGATGCCCCGGGCGGCCGGCCCGCCACCGCGGCCGAGCGAACCGCCGCGGCCGTGGAAGAAGGTGAGCTTCACGCCGCGAGCGTCCGCAGCCACGTGGAGTTGTTCCTGGGCGGTTTGGAGGCCGCAGCAGGCGGCGAGGTAGCCGCCGTCCTTCGTGCTGTCGGAGTAGCCGACCATCACCACCTGCCGGTCGCCGCGGCCGGCGAGATGCTCGCGGTAGCGCGGCTCATCGAGGATGGTCGCCAGGGTCTCGTCGGCATGGGCGAGGTCGTGGATCTTCTCGAAGAGCGGCACGATCGCGATGTCGGTTGCGGCGACCGCCTCGCCGCGGGCCCGCGCCTGCCCCTGGGCCCAGCGCCACAGCCAGAGCACGGAAAGCACGTCGGCCGGGCAGCGGGTGAGGCTCACGATCGCGCAGCCCACGCTCGCCGGACCGAACCGCACGACCGCCGCGTGGAGCAGTTCGAAGAGGGCGAGCGTGTCGGCGGCCAGCGGCTGCAGCCGGTCGCGCGGGATGATGGCGGCCGTGTCGAGAGAGCCCACCAGCAGCGGCGCCCGAGCGGCGTCGTCGAGGTCGAGGTAGGCCTGCGGCTCCGGGATGACGCCGGCCGCGGCCAGAATCTCCGCCATGATGTCGCGGTAGGCCCGGGCGTCCTGCCGCACGTCGAGGCAGGTCATGTGGAGGCCGAACGTGCGAACGAGGTCGAGCCAGTGCCGGGGCGGGGCATCGTCGGTGAGCCGCACGTCGCGGCCGAGGCAGTCGACGAGCAGGGAGACGTCGGCCTCGAGCTCGGACGTATCGCGATAGCCGCCGGCGGGGGCCGTGCAGCCCGGCTCCAGCGTGACCCCCCGGGCCCGCTCCAGCCGGAAGCGGATCATCCCGACCCAGTTGCGGTAGATCTCGTGTGGGGCGTAGCGGGCGAGGGCCGTGGCGAGATCGGGCAGCTCCGCCTTCAAAGCGGCCAGCCGCTCGGCCATCGGGTCGGCGCCGTGGGATTTGGCGAGTGAAATCGTAAGCAGGTCGTGGCAGCGGTCGCACCAGGCGAGATGCTGGTCGATCGCGGCCTGCCGCAGTCGCAGGAGCGTCTCGGCCGTGACGTCAGCGGTGACGAACGGGTTGCCGTCGCGGTCGCCTCCCATCCAGAAGCCGAACCGCAGAAACGCGGGCAGTCGAAAGGCCTCCCCTGGATAGGAAGCCGCCAGGCCCTGTCGCAAGGCCGCGTGCACCTGCGGCACGGCCTCCCAGAGCCGGGGCATGAGCGAGAGCCCACGATCGACCTCGTCGAGCACGCTGGGCCGCGTCGGACGAATGAAGTCGGTCTCCCAGATCACGGAGAGTTCACTCGTGATGTCTGCCTCGAGCTGGGCCCGCTCACGGGGCAGCAGGTCGTCGCGGTCGAGCTCGCGGAGCGCATGCCGCATGCGGCGGAGCTTTGCCCGGATCGACCGCCGCTTCGCCTCGCTCGGG
>JBILVW010000282.1:0-4290 GCA_044370205.1 Pirellulales bacterium
CCGGGACCGCGATAGCTGAGGTAGTCGACGTCGAAGTCCCAGTCCACGCCGTCGGGCGGCCGCCGCCAGCCGAACACCTGGAAGGCATCCCAGCTCGTGAGCACCTGCGTACCGAAGATGCGGTCGGTCTTCACCGTGGCGCTGTTGATGTAGAAGGTCGGCTTCTTCGCGTTCGTCGCGAGCACGGGCCACCAGAGCACGGGCACGCCGCCGAGCGTCACGGTGTTGCCGCGGCTGGTGATGAAGGTCTGGTGCTCGACGCTCGGCTCACCGGTGGCCGGATCGACCAGCGGCTGGCCGTCGGGACCAGCCAGCGGAATCTGCTCGTCGCTGAACACGAGCTCACGGGACCGGAACTCCCACGAGGGCACGCCGAGCCGGCTCGACGTGAGGCCCGTCCGCTCGGCGATGAACCGGCTGCGATCCACCTGCCGGAGCACGTCGGCCCGCAGCCGCACGGCGCCCGAGTAATTGTCCACCGGCGTGAGCACCGTGGCCCCCGTGATGACGCCGCTCGACCGAGGCACGTCGTAGAACATGTTGGCCGCCTCGACCACCCGCTGCCCCTGCCGGAAGACGACGTTGCCCTCCATGTAGAGTTCGAGCGGCACGTTGGCCGCCTGGGCCGAATTGCCTTCGAGGTCGGGCTGTCCCTGCCCCTGCGTCCAGATCACGAGCCGGTCGGCCGAGATGTCGAGCGGGCCGGCCGGATCGACGCCGTCCACGACGAGGTTCACGCCCGACGTGATCACCGCGATCCACTCCGTGCCCGACGGACTGGGGAACCACTTGATCGCCAGCGGCACGCTCGACCGCGGGAACGCCCGCAGCCGCCGGGTCGCCGTGGCGGCATTCACCTGGGGCACGACGGGCGCGCCGAACTCGCTGAACTGTGCCGGCTGGATCGGCCCCGCGGGCTCTTCGTACGACGCCTGTTCGACACCGCTCGGCCCGTCATACACGGGCGGAGCGCCGGGACTGGCGACCACGCTCGCGAAATCGAGCGTCGGATCCCGCACGGTCCAGAACCGGCCGGCCCAGTCTTCGCCGCGGACGGTCGCGGCCGGTGCATCGGTGGCACCTGCGGCAGTGGTTGCCACGTTCACGTTGCCCGCCATCCGCACGAGCACACCCCGCACCCGCGGATCGGTGCCAGCTTCGTTGATGCCGTCGATCACGTCGGTGGAGCCGTCGGTGATGATGGCTTCCTGCTCGATCCACACGACGGCCTCGTGTGCGGTGGCCACGGTCGTGCCCTGCGTGATCCGCACGCCGCCGGTGAGGTGCCAGACGTCGTAGGCACCTTCGGTCCACTGGGCCGCCTGCGTGGCCTTGATGCCGAGCGGTTCGCCGGGATCGACGGCCGGGACCTCGATCCGTCCTGCTGCCGCGATCGTGGCGGCGAGCCCACGGGCAGGCAGCGTCGCCAGCGTGCCCGCACTCGCGCCCGGCACGATGAGTTCCGCCGGCGGCTGCGCGCGAGCCGGCAACGGCGACGCGCATGCGACACCGATCGCGATCATCAGGCTCAGTGCACGCCCCGGTGGCCACACGGCACGCCGCGTCGGCGGCCTCACGGTGCAGACCGTGGGCGGCCGCGCGGCGGCGCGGTGACGATCCCGGGCGGCAATCATGTCGGGGAATGACACGCGGATGCCGTTACTCTCGAACAGGGTGCGGGCCACGGAGGCCCGCTGGAAAATCGCGGGACTATAGAAGTGGCCACAAAATGGGGTCAAGCGATGGAGGTGGCGGCACTTCCGGCAGTCTCGGTAAACTGCGTCCTCTGCAGTCCCCGCATTGCCCCCGCTCTGAAAGCCCCATCCCATGCGTCCCGTCGCCGATCGGGTCGCGGCCTGGCTTGTCGCTCATCGCCTGGCACTGGCGGTTCTCGGCCTCCTCATGGCCGCCGTCTCCGTGGAGCGGTCGCGGCTGCTGCAATTCTCGCGTTCGATCGATGCGATGTTCGACCGCAGCGACCCGGCGCTCGTGCCGTACCGCCGCATGGCCCGCGCCTTCGGCTCGAGCGAGGCGGTGCTCGCCGTCTACGACGATCCGAAGCTCTTCACGACGCAGGGCATCGAGCAGCTGCGGGATGTGTCGGCACGTCTCGCCGACCTGCCTGGCATCGCCTCGACGACGAGTCTGGCCGGCACGCCGCTGGGCAACCGCATCATCGACATCGACGAGAGCCCGACGGCCCGCAAGGTCGTGAAGCTCATGGAGGGCTATGCGGTCGGGCCCGACCACCGCACCGCGGGGATCGTCTGCGTGCTCGATTCGCTCGACGCGGCCACCGCCGATTCGCCACGGGCCCGCGCCGTGTCGCGGGCCGACGTGATCGACCGGCTCCGGGCCGAGGTCGCGGAGCTGCCTGGGGGAACCGTCGCCGGCGAACCGGTGATGCTTCGCGACGGCTTTGCCATGCTCACCCGCGACGGCAACCTGCTCGGCACCACGAGCGGGCTGCTCTCCGGCGCGGTGCTGCTCGTCTGCTTTCGAAGCCTGCGGTGGCTCGTCGTGCCGCTGGCGGTGGTGCTGCTCGCGCTCTGGAGCACCCGCGGCGTGCTGGCGGTCGCCGGCCTCCAGCTCACGATGGTCTCCACCATGCTCTCCGCGATGGTCACGGTCGTGGCGATCGCCACGGTCACCCACGTGATCGTCGAATACCGGCGGCAGCGGGAGCTCGGCAACCCTCCCGAGGATGCCCTGCGGAAGTCGTTCGCAACCCTCTTCTGGCCGACGCTCGGCGCGATCGCCACCGACGTGATCGGCTTCGGCTCGCTCGTCGTCAGCCAGGTCGGCCCCGTGCACGACTTCGGCATCATGACGGCCGTCGGTGCCTGCATGGTGCTCGTGGCCGTCGCGGTCGCCGTGCCGTTCCTCGCCCTCGCCGGCCGATTCGATGCCGACCCGAAGATGGCCTGGGGCGAAGGGGCCCTCGAACGCGGCCTCGACGCGCTCGTCCGCCGGATCGTGAGCCATCCGCTGCCGATCCTCGCCGCCGCCGCAGTCGCCTCCGCCGTCGCCGTGGCGGGCATGCGGTGGCTCACGGTCGAGACCGATTTCACCAAGAACTTCCGCCCCGACAGCCCGACCGTGGCCTCCTACGACATGGTCGAATCGCGGCTCGGCGGTGCGGGCGTGTGGGACGTGCTCGTGCCCGCCCCCGCCACGATCGACGCCGCCGCACTCATGAGGCTCACGCGGCTGGAAGATCGGCTGCGCGAGGAAGTGCGGTCACCGGGCCACGGTGGCGAAACCAGCCCCGCCCTCACGAAGGTGATGAGCGTGGCCGACGTGATGGCGGCCGTGTCGCCCGTGTCGCTCGAGCGGCTGGAGAGCACGAGCATGGGCAACTGGATGGTCGCCCGGGCGATCGACCTCTTGCGGGAACAGTTTCCCCAGCTCGGCAGCTCGCTCATCGGCCGCGATCCGCTCGACGACTCGACCTGGCTCCGGGTGATGCTGCGGGCCCGCGAACGGCAGCCCGCCGCCGCGAAGCGGTCGATCATCGCCCAGGTGCAACGGATCGTGGCCGAAGAGGTTCCCGCCGAAAACGGCCGCCCTGCGGGCCAGGTCACGGGCTTCTTCGTGCTCCTGGCCCAGCTCGTCGATCGGCTCCTCGCCGACCAGTGGCTCACGTTCGCGATCGCGGCGGCCGGCATCACGCTGCTGTTGTCGATCGCGTTCCGCAGCCCGCTCCTGGCGACGCTGGCCCTCGTGCCCAATGCCCTGCCGATCTTCGTGGTGCTCGGCCTGCTCGGCTGGATCGGCGAGCCGATCAACATGGGCACGGCCATGATCGCCGCGGTGTCGATGGGCCTCTCGGTCGATAGCTCGATCCACTACATCACCGCCTTTCGCCGCCGCCTCGCCGCCGGTCAGGCCTGCGCCGCGGCGCTCGACACGGCCCACCAGACCGCCGGCCGGGCGATGATCTTCTCCACGCTCGCCCTCGTGATCGGCTTCCTCGCCCTCACGACGAGCGGCTTCATGCCCACCGTGTCGTTCGGCTGGCTCTCCTGCCTCACGCTCGCCGGCGGCCTCGTGGGCAATCTCGTCGTGCTGCCGGTGCTCCTCGCGCTCTGCTCGAGATGGATCACGCCGGGCTGCCAGCCGGCGAGCGACCCGCTACAACACTCGAACAGCCAACCATCCTGACGCACGAAGGAGCCTCATCATGTCGCACGAGTTCGCCCCCCACCCCGGCACCAGCGGCATCATCGCCGACCCTGCCAGCCGACCCGCGTCGGCCGCGGCCGACGCGGTCGTCGTCTTCCTCACCGA
>JBILVW010000283.1:0-4288 GCA_044370205.1 Pirellulales bacterium
GGTTGCGAGTTCGATCCCCGCCGCCCCTGCACGTTGGTGCTGCGGCGCGTCGCAAGGCGCGGCGCAGCCCCGCGGGCGGGAAGCCCGGCGATGGAGCGCAAGATGGCAAGCACACAAGACAACCACGTCCGCGGCGGAAACCTCTGGGGAGAGCTCCTCAGCGCCTCGGTCTACAAGCCCACGCAGGGGCGGCTGGCGCGTCAGCTGACGTTCGCCGCCCTGGCGCTGATCATCGGGATCGGTGTATGGCGACTCGCCCAACTCCTGCCGCTCTGGTTCGCCGGTGCCACTGCGGCATCGGCCGACATGGCCGATGGCGGTGCTGGGCTTCCGGCCTTCGGCGATGTGGGCGTGGTGCGGTTTCTTGTGCCAGGGCTGCTTTTGGCCGCCGGCTTGTGGTTCTGCTTTCGGCTGGTCAACGTGCCGCGGTTCGCCGACTTCCTGATCGCCGTCGAGGCCGAGATGGCCAAGGTGTCCTGGCCATCGGGTGGCGAGGTGGCTCGCAGTTCGGCCGTGATCATCTTTTTGATCTTCGCTTTGGCCGCCATCCTGGCAGGGTACGATCTCTTCTGGTGGTTCGTCCTGCGGTATGTCCTGCAGATCACCTGACGACCGGAATAGCGACATGAGTGCAACAATCGACGATTCGATGGGCGGTGAGCAGGCGGAGGCCAAGGCCGACGGTCTGCCTCGGGAGTCCGTGGCCGATGCTGCGGCGCCCGTGGTGGTCGATATCGCCGCCTCCGCCGACGATGAAGAGGATGACGGCACGCCCGCGGAGCTCGAAGACCCGTTTGCGGGTGATGAGAATGCCAAGCCGGTCGAGATGGCGGCAGAAGCCGCGGCCGCCCCGGTGGCTGGCGACAGGCAGTGGTACATCCTGAAGGTGCAGAGTAACCGCGAAGACTCGATCCGCGAGACGCTCCTCCGCCGTATTTCCCTCCAGGGCTTGGACAAGTTCTTCGGCGAAGTCGTCGTGCCGAAAGAGCAGGTCACCGAGTTCAAGGGGGGCAAGAAGCGGGTTGTTTCCCGCAAGCTCTATCCGGGCTACATCCTCGTGAACATGGTTCTCAACGACGAGACCTGGTATCTGGTTCGCGAGACGGGGGGCATCGGCGACTTCACGGGGTCTGCCGGCCGGCCCAGCCCGATGCTGCCACAGGACGTTGCCAAGCTCCTCAACAAGACCGAGGAGAAGACGGCCGAGGCGCCGCGGCTCAAGATCAATTTCAAGAAGGGCGACCGCGTCAAGATCAACGAGGGCACCTTCGAGAACTTCGAGGGCGAGGTCGAAACGATCGACGAGGCCAATGGCCGCGTGACCGTGATGCTCAGCATCTTCGGCCGCTCGACCCCGGTGGACATCGAATACTGGCAGATCGAATCGGTCTGACACGCGAACACATCGACGCACTGACGAGAGGATTGCAGCAATGGCGAAACAGATGGTGGGACAGGCGAAGTTTCAGGTGCCCGGCGGCCAGGCGACCCCGGCGCCGCCGGTGGGTACCTCGCTCGGCCGGTTCGGCATCAACCTTGGCCAGTTCGTGCAACAGTTCAACGACCGCACCCGAGAGGCGGCGGGCATGCCGATCCCGGTCGTCGTGACCGTGTACAACGACCGCTCGTTCGAGTTCATCACGAAGAGCCCCCCGGCCGCGGCCCTGCTCAAGAAAGCGGCCGGGCTCGCCAAGGGCTCGGGCGTGCCGAACCGCGACAAGGTGGGCAAGGTCACCAAAGCCCAGGTCGACGAGATCGTGCGACTCAAGGGGGCTGACCTCAATGCCCGCGACGGCGAGCACGCCCGCCGGATGGTCGAGGGCACCGCCCGGAGCATGGGCATCGTCGTGGAGGGTTGACCCCTCCGATTCATCGTTCACGTTTTTCCTTCATTCCGCGAAAAAATCCGACCCATGACCGTTGCAAGCACGAAGCGCATGCGAGCCATGCTCGCCACGAAGCCCCAGACCGAAGCCCCGCTGCCTCTTGCGGAGGCCGTCGCGGCGCTCAAGAAGTTTCCGCCCACGAAGTTCGACCAGACGGTCGAGATTCACATGCGGCTCGGGATCGACCCCAAGCAGGCCGATCAGATCATCCGTGGCTCGCTCGTGCTGCCCCATGGCATCGGCAAGTCGAAACGGGTGGTCGTGTTTGCCAAGGGCAATCTGGCCGACGACGCAAAGGCGGCGGGGGCAGAGGAGGTGGGGGCCGACGACCTCGCCAAGAAGATCAAGGAAGGCTGGACCGACTTCGATGTGTGCATCGCAGCGCCCGACATGATGGGCCTGGTGGGGCCGCTCGGAAAGGTGCTCGGCCCACGCGGCCTGATGCCCAGCCCGCGGGCGGGCACGGTGACGGCCGACATCAAGAAGACGGTGAGCGAGTACAAAGCCGGCAAGGTGGAGTTCCGCAACGATCCTACGGGGATCGTGCATGCCGTGGTCGGCAAGCTCAGCTTCGACTCGGCCAAACTCGTCGACAACACGCGGGCCTTTATCGACCACATTCTGGGGATGCAGCCCTCGAGCGTGCGGGGCCAATACGTGAAGAGCATCTCCGTCTGCGGCACGATGACCCCGGGCATCCTGGTCTCTGCCTGAGCCATCCACGCATCCTTCGCTGAAAGTTCACACTCATGAGCAAGCTCGTCAAAAACATGTTGGTCGATGATCTCAAGGGCCGCCTCGAGGGCGTCGGCGAGGTGGTCGTCGTGAGTCTCGGCCGGCTCGACGCCCAAAAAACCACGCAACTCCGTCAGACTCTTCGCAAGAAGCGGATCCATCTGCAGCTCGTCAAGAACAGCCTTGCCCGCCGGGCGATGCTCGGCACGCCGCTCGAACCCGCGCTCGAGCAGGCCGAAGGCATGCTTGCGATCGCCTGGGGTGGAGAGGACGTCGTCGATCTCGCCAAGGAGCTCGACCGGCTTACGGGCGTGAAGGACTTCGAGGGTCTCGAGTGCCGTGGCGGCGCCCTCGACGGCGCCCGGCTGGATTCCGTCGACGTCAAGAAGGTCGCCAAGTGGCCCACGCGGCTGGAGCAGCTCTCGATCCTGTCGGGGCAGATTTCCTCCATGGCGGGCACCCTTGCGGGGCAGATCGTGTCGGCGGGGGGCACCCTGGCCGGCCAGATTTCCCAGCGGGCCGACGACCTCGAAAAGGCCGGCGGCGAGTCCGAGCCGGCGGCCTGAGGCGGCGGGCACTCGGAATTTTTATGGGCGGGCTTCACTCCGCCAAATCAGATGGTATGAAGGAAGGCTCGCCTCAGGGCGGGCCATAGCGGCTCCCAGGCACTCCACGACCTCAATTCACATACGTCACCCGCGGCCGACGTCACCCGGCGGCAGCATTTTTTCGAAGGGAAAGGATCTCGAGCGATGTCAACAGCTGAAGCAACCCGCGAATTTTCCAAGGCGACCAAGGACCTTGGCGACACGATCGTCGGCCTCACTCTCAAGGCTGCGAAGGAGCTGTCCGACTACCTCGACGAAGTTCATGGCATCAAGCCGGCCGCTGGCGGCGCGGTGATGATGGCCGCACCGGCCGCTGGCGGCGGTGCCGCCGCCGGTGGTGGTGAGGCTGCTGCGGAGAAGACCGAGTTCGACGTGATCCTCGAGAACTTCGGTGACAATAAGATCGGCGTCATCAAGGTGGTGCGTGCTGCGACCGGCCTGGGGCTCAAGGAAGCCAAGGATATGGTCGAGGCCTGCCCTTCCAAGGTGAAGGAAGGTATTTCCAAGGCCGACGCCGAGAAGCTCAAGAAGGAGCTCGAGGAAGCCAAGGCGAAGGTGTCGATCAAGTAAGCCGGTGCGTACCGTTTTCGACCTTCCGCCACCTCCCTGCCATCTTTGGGCGGGAGGCTGGCGGGTTTGGCTGGAAATGGTATAGTATTTGCGGTCTCGTCGCTCCCCTGCCCTTTTCTGTCCCGTCGGTTTCCCTGGTCTTCCCGTTTTGCCTTGGCCGTGTGTCCGAGGCTGAACGCCCTCGTCGTGATTCCGGGTTCGTATCGCATCGTCGCCTGCTGATTCACCAGGTGTCTGCGGTTGCTGCCCGGCCGTCAGTGTCGCGCCAGAAGTCGCCCCTGCCGTCGCATCGTTTTCAGGAGTCTTCTCTACATGGCAACCCGCGCCGTCCGCCGCCTCCAGCCCACCGAGGTTCGTCATTTCGGCAGCCGCCGCGCCAGTCATCACATTCCCGACCTTACTGAAATCCAGACGCGGTTCTTCGACGCGTTTCTTCAGTACGATGTTCCGCCCCAGAAGCGCAAGGATCAGGGTATCGAGGGTGTGCTG
>JBILVW010000025.1:0-14777 GCA_044370205.1 Pirellulales bacterium
GCAGCGGAGAACGGAGCCCTGTTCGGGAAGCGGGTGACGGTGGAGCAGGTCGAAGAGGGGCAGGAACTGGCCCCGAAGTTCGACGCCCAGGGGCTGATTCCCTGCGTCACCACCGATTTCCATTCGGGCGAGGTGCTCATGGTGGCGGTCATGAACCGTGAGGCGCTCGCGAAGACGATCGAGACAGGCGAGGCCCACTACTGGAGCCGCAGCCGCCAGCAGCTCTGGCACAAGGGGGCCACCAGCGGGCTCGTCCAGAAGGTGGCGGAGATGCGAATCGACGACGACCAGGACTGCGTCTGGCTCCGCGTCGAGATCACCGGCGGCGCCAGTTGCCATGTGGGCTACCGCTCATGTTTCTACCGCAAGGTGCCCGTGGGAGCGGAGCGGGCCAAAGGCGGTGCCCTCGAGTTCCTCGAGCACGAGAAGGCCTTCGATCCGAAGGCCGTCTACGGCGACGCGCCGAACCCGACGCAACTGTAGGGTGCCGCCGCACGATCCCCCGGCTTGCGCCTGGGGGCTTGTATGCGCATGGGGCGACTCCGTTCCCATACAAGCCCCCAGGCGCGAGCCGGGGGATGATCCGGGCCGCTTCGGGATCGACGTCGTTCACCCATAGTGCTTGGCGACCCAGTCGCGGTAGCCGCCGCTGGTGACGTTGGCGACCCAGGGCTGGTGGTCGAGATACCAGCGGACGGTGCGGCGGATGCCGGTCTCGAACGTCTCGGCCGGCGACCAGCCGAGCTCGTGGTGGATCTTGCGGGCGTCGATCGCGTAGCGGCGGTCGTGGCCGGGGCGGTCCTTCACGTAGGTGATCTGCTCGGCGTATGCCTTGCCGTCGGCCCGCGGCCGCTCCTCGTCGAGCATCCGGCAGAGCGTATGCACGACGTCGAGGTTGGCTTTCTCGCTCGAGCCGCCGATGTTGTAGACCTCGCCCGGACGGCCCGCGGCCAGTACGCGGCGGATCGCGCTGCAGTGGTCGCCCACGTAGAGCCAGTCGCGGATCTGCTGGCCGTCGCCGTAGATCGGCAGCGGCTTGCCGGCCAGCGCGTTGGCGATCACCAGCGGAATCAGCTTCTCGGGAAACTGGAGCGGCCCGTAGTTGTTGGAGCAGTTCGTCGTCACAACGGGCAGGCCGTAGGTGTGGTGGTAGCCGCGGACGAGATGGTCGGACGCCGCCTTGCTCGCCGAGTAGGGGCTGTTGGGCTGGTATTGGTTGGTCTCGGCGAAGGGCGGGTCGTCCGGGGCGAGCGAGCCGTAGACCTCGTCGGTGGAGACGTGCAGGAAGCGGAAGGCGTCGCGGTCGGCGGCCGGCAGGGCGGACCAGTGGGCACGCGCGGCCTCCAAGAGCCGGAACGTGCCCACGATGTTGGTTTCGATGAAGTCCTCGGGGCCGTGAATCGACCGATCGACGTGGCTCTCCGCCGCGAAGTGGACGATCCCCCGGATGCCATGCTCGGCGAGCAGTCCGGCCACGAGCTCGCGGTCGCCGATGTCACCCCGGACGAACACGTGCCGCGGGTCGCCTGCGAGATCGGCGAGGTTTTCCAGGTTTCCGGCGTAGGTGAGCTTGTCGAGGTTCACAACCGGCTCGCCGCCGCCGGCCAGCCAGTCGATCACGAAGTTGGAGCCGATGAAGCCGGCGCCGCCGGTGACGAGAATCATGGGGGTGTGTTCCGTGCCTGGAAACGCGGACGCCGGACGACTGTGTCGGGCCCACGAGCGAGGTCGAGGTATAGTTTAACGGTTTCCAGGCCTCGCGAGGGCACCTCCGTGCACGAGCCTTCTACCACCCAGCTATCGCTCATCCGCCAGCTCACCTTCTGCGCCGGCCACCGGCTCTACCGGCACGAGAGCAAGTGCGCCTTCTTTCACGGCCACAACTACCGGGTGGACATCGAGGTGGTGGGCGACTCGGGGGGCTGCGAGGTGGACGACGTGGGCCGGGTCGTCGACTTCTCGCTCATCAAGAAGCGGATGCTCGGCTGGCTCGATGCCAACTGGGACCACGCCTTCCTCGTGTTCGAGGAGGATGACAACGCGCTGGCCGCGGTGCGGATGGTGCAGCCGACCAAGTATTTCGTGATGCCCTGGAACCCGACCGCCGAGAACATGGCCCGCTACCTGCTCGAGGTCGTGGCCCCGAACGTGCTCGGGGATCTCGGCGTCGTCGCCCGGCGGGTGGCCGTGTGGGAGACCGACGAGGCGTGCGCCGTGGCGACGCTCGTGGGCGAGCCCGCCCGTGTACCCCCGCTTGCCGCGGCCGTCTGCATGGATGCCCGCTAGCCATGCAGCACCACGGCTCCTTTCCCGCGACCCGCCTCCGCCGCATGCGGCAGCATGAATGGCTGCGGCGTGCCGTCGCCGAGACGATACTCACGCCCGCCGATCTCGTCTGGCCGCTGTTCGTGCACGACCACAAGGCCGCGACAGCCGTGCCGAGCATGCCGGGTGTGGAGCGGCTCTCGATCGACGGGGTCGTGAAGGCGACCGAGCGGGCGGCGGCACTCGGCATTCCGGCGGTGGCCCTGTTTCCGGTCGTCGATGCGGCGCACAAGAGCGATGACGGCTCGCAGGCATTCGATCCGGAAAACCTTGCCTGCCGCACCGTGCGTGCGATCCGCCGCCAGCTCGGCGACACCGTCGGCATCATCTGCGACGTGGCTCTCGACCCCTACACCACGCACGGCCACGACGGCCTCCTGCGGGATGGCCGGATCTTGAACGATGAGACGGTGGACGTGCTCTGCCGACAGGCGGTGGTGCTCGCCGAGGCAGGCTGCCAGGTCGTCGCCCCCTCCGACATGATGGACGGCCGCGTGGGACGGATTCGCTGGGCGCTCGACGCCGCAGGCCGACAGGACGTGTGCATCCTCTCCTATGCGGCAAAGTATGCGTCGGCGTTCTACGGCCCGTTTCGCGACGCCGTGGGCAGCCATCAGGCGCTCGGCACGGCAAAGGCCTTGGGCATCGGCGACAAGAAGACCTACCAGATGAATCCGGCCAACGCAGACGAGGCGATTCGCGAGGTGGCGCACGACATCGCTGAGGGGGCCGACATGGTGATGGTGAAGCCCGCCGGCACCGCGCTCGACATCATCCATCGCGTGAAGCGAGAGTTCGGCCTGCCGACGTTCGCCTACCAGGTGAGCGGCGAGTATTCGATGATCCAGGCGGCCGCGGCGGCAGGCTGGCTCGACGGGCCGAAGGCGGCCCTCGAGAGCCTGCTCGTGATCAAGCGGGCGGGCGCCGATGGCATCCTCACCTACTTCGCCCCGGAGATCGCCCGGGCGCTGCCGACGCTTCCGAATCGGTGATCCCCGGCTTGCGTGGCCGGACTGACGTCCGGCATCCCCCGGCTTTGCGTGGCCGGACTGACGTCCGGCATCCCCCGGCTTGCGCCTGGGGGCTTCCTCGGGGAGTGACCTTTCCATACAAGCCCTGAGCGCGAGCGAGGGGATCCTGCGGCGGAAGCCGCAGCCGGCGGGCCTACTTCGGCCGGAAGGCGACGAGCCGCTCGGGATGCGTCTCCAGCCGCGGCGCCGACGCATTGCCCGTGTGAATGAGATCGACGCAGTAGGGGATCGCGGGGAACACGGCATCGAGGCATTCGCGGATGCTCTTGGGCCGGCCCGGCAGGTTCACCACCAGCGCGCGGCCGCACACGCCGGCCGTCTGCCGCGAGAGGATCGCCGTGGGCACGTACTTGAGCGACACCTGCCGCATCAGCTCGCCAAATCCCGGGAGCATCTTCGTGCACACCCGCTCGGTCGCCTCTGGTGTGACGTCCCGCGGCGCGGGGCCGGTGCCGCCCGTCGTGACCACGAGACAGCAGCCCGCGTCGGCCAGTTCGCGGATTGCCCCGGCGATCGTCTCGGGATCGTCGGGCACGATCTTCTCCCGTGGCTCCCACGGCGAGGCCAGCACCTCGCCGAGATAGGCCCGAATCGCGGGGCCTCCTTCGTCGGCGTACTCACCGCGGCTGGCGCGGTCGGAGACGGTGAGGATGCCGATCAGAGCCGGCTGGTGAAGCGAGTCGGTCATGCGTGATGGTCTGCCCAGGCAAAGAGACGGATCCGATTGCCGTCTGGGTCGGTGACGACGAGCTCCCGAAAACCCTCGGGGTGCACGGTGGGCGCGGCAGTGCTGCCACTCCCCGCCAGCCGCGTATGGACGGCGTCGAGATCGGTGACCTCGAACCCGAGGCTCCACCGGCCGCTCACCGGGCCCGCCGCCGGCCGTGCGAGAATCGCCAGCCGCGTGTCACCCGCCGCGAGGAGCGCATAGCCATCGTCGACGACACGGACGAGCACCTTCAGCCCGAGCACATCGCGATACCACGCCACAAGTTCCCCCCACGCCGCAGTTCGCAGCTCGACACTGAACAACGAAGGACGGTCGGACGGAAGCATCGACACACGATAACGCGACCCCGCGACCGCCACCAACGACGAAAGGAATCCGGGAGAAGAATCCAGGAGGGGTTGCCCCTGCCCTTGAGCCGGCGTTGCTGGCCAGCGTAGGCATGGATGCCGAAGCGCAGCCAGCATCGAGTGAGCGAAGGGCAGGATGCCCGTAGCGAACGTCCGGCGAGAGGGCGGGGGCAACCCCGACCCACGCCACAGGGGCCCGACCCACAGGGGCTTCTCCAAACCCGCTGCACAGCCGACAATCGTGAGTTCACTGCGGCCTCGGGCCGCTGCCAGCCCTTTTTGTAGGTGCATGCATGCACGAGTCGTCCGCACAGACCGGTTCACCCAAGGGCACCGGCGCCCAGCTCGAAAAAGCCCGTCGTGACAAGCTCGACAAGCTCGTGAGCCTCGGCGTCGATCCCTGGGGCCGGCGATTCGACGGCGCGACGCCCATGGCCGACGTCCGGGCCCGCGGCGACGCCCTCGACAGGGCCGCGGAGGACGGGCCGACCGTGCGGGTGGCGGGGCGGATCATGCTGCTGCGGAGCGCCGGCAGCCTCGTGTTCATCGATCTGCACGACCGCACCGGCCGAATCCAGATCATGCTCGGCAAGAAGCAGGTCGGCCCCGAGGCCTGGAAGCTCGTTGACTGCCTCGACCTCGGCGACATCATCGGCATCGACGGCCGGCTCGGCTGGTCGAAGACCGGCGAGATGACCATTTTCGCGTCGGGCATCGAGTTCCTCACGAAGTCGCTCGAGACGCCACCTGACAAGTATCACGGCCTC
The DNA here is from genome assembly GCA_044370205.1 of Pirellulales bacterium. Lineage (GTDB taxonomy): Bacteria > Planctomycetota > Planctomycetia > Pirellulales > UBA1268 > QWPN01. The sequence continues at coordinate 5,201 of JBILVW010000025.1, forward strand.
GTCGATGCCGACCTCCGCCAGCGGATGCGGTATCTCGATCTCATCCACGGCGAGGGCGTCCGCGACCGGTTCGTGGCCCGCAGCCGGATCGTGGAGGCGGTGCGGCGGGTGCTCGCCGATCGCGGCTATTTGGAGGTGGAGGGGCCGACGCTCCAGGAGAGCGCCGGCGGTGCCGCGGCCCGGCCGTTCAAGACCCACCACAATGCGCTCGACATGCCGCTCGTGCTCAGGATCGCCCTCGAGCTGCACTTGAAGCGGCTGCTCGTCGGCGGCATGGAGCGGGTGTTCGAGCTGGGGCGTGTCTACCGCAACGAGGGCGTGAGCCCCCGGCACAATCCCGAGTTCACGATGCTCGAGGCCTACGAGGCCTACGGCGACTATCAATCCATGATGGATCTCACCGAGGCGATCCTCGTCGAGACGGCGAAGGCCGCGGGCACGCCCGCCCGGTTCGAGTGGATGGGGCACACGGTCGATCTCACGCCCCCGTTCCGCCGGGCGAAGTACGACGATCTCCTGCGGGAGGTGGCTGGTTGCGATCCCGAGGATCCGGCGAGCGTGGCGGCTGCGGCGATGAAGCACGGCATCGAGACGGCCAATCGGCATCCCGACGTGGTGAAGAGCGATCTCTTCGAGGCGACCGTCGAGAAGACGCTCTCGGGCCCGGTGTTCGTGATCGACTATCCCGCGGCGGTCTGCCCGCTCACGAAGCGGAAGGCCGGGCATCCTCACGTGGCCGAGCGGTTCGAGCTCTATGTGGCGGGCATCGAACTGGCCAACGCCTACACCGAGCTCAACGATCCCGACCTTCAGGAAGAGCTGTTCCGCACGCAACTTGCCGGCCTCGCCGCCGACGAATCGATGGCCCGCATGGACACCGACTTCATCAAGGCCCTGCGGCACGGCATGCCGCCGGCGGGCGGACTGGGCATCGGCATCGACCGGCTGGTGATGTTCTTGACGGCCGCCCCGAGCATCCGCGACGTGATCCTATTCCCGATCCACCGCCCCCGGACGGACGGATAGAATCGTCGGCTTTTCGGGGCGATCGACGCGGTCGGCCGGCTTGACACGCCTCCGCTCAAACTGTACGTTTAAGATGTACATAAGGAGGGTGAGATGTCCGGTGTGAACGTGACGACCCTGAGGCAGCACCTGCCGGAATACCTCGCCAGGGTCGCACGAGGCGAGCGGCTTTCCGTGACGCTCCGTGGGAGGGTGATCGCGGAAATTTCCCCGCCCACGCCGCCACCCGACGCCGCCCAGGCGGCCCGCGGCCGCTTGAAAGGCAGCCTGCTCCGCTACGACCAGCCGTTCGAGCCGGTTTTGCCTGCCGACGAATGGGACATGAACCGTTGATCGTCATCGACACCCATGTCCTGGTGTGGTGGCTGACTCGTGCACCGGGCCTTTCCAGGAGGGCCGAGCGGACGCTCGCAGCGCACGGCGATCCTGGCCAGATCGTCGTCTCCGCAATCAGTCTGCTTGAAATCGCGACTGCGATACGCCGCGATCGGCTGCGATTGAGCATGCCGCTCGACCAGTGGCTGGCGGACATGAACAGCCTGCCCGAAATCAGGGTGGAGTCGGTCTCCGCCGACATCGCCGTCCTCGCCGGCGGTTTGGCAGAACCGATGCACGGCGACCCGGCGGACCGCATCATCGTGGCGACGACCTCCACGCTGGGAGTGCCGTTGGTGACCGGCGACAAAAAACTTCAGGCATACCGGGGCATCAAAACGATTTGGTGAACATGCGTCATGAGCGTCATGGTGCCGCGATGGCGAGGATAGGACGGTCAATGGCACTTCGGCAAGCGTCGGCCGAGCGGAGTGGATCACGAGGAGCAACAGCCGGGCCTGCTCGTCCGGGACGCTCGCCACTGGTGTGTCGAACGCCGTCGCCGCTTTCAGCCTCAGCGAGGTCGGCGAGGACGTCGTGCTCGTGTTCACAGCCGTTTCGGGGCCACCAGGCTTTCCGGCTGGAAAACCGGGCACTTTCGGGGTTCCTGGGGGAGGGCGGGTCTGCTACCGTTGCCGCCCCTACCGGACCCGTTGCATGTACAAACTGCTTCTCTGCTGGCGGTATCTCCGCACCCGCTGGATCGCGCTGGCGAGCGTGGTGAGCGTCACGCTCGGCGTGGCCACGATGATCGTGGTCAACGCCGTGATGGCCGGCTTCTCCCACGAGATGCAGACGCGGATCCACGGAATCCTCTCCGACATCGTGTTCGAGGCCCACTCGCTCTCGGGCTTCCAAGATCCCGCCTGGCACATGGAGGAGATCCGGCGGGCCGCCGGCGACGACATCGCCGGAATGACGCCGACCGTCGCCGTGCCCGCAATGCTCAGCTTCCAGGTCCGCGGCCAGTGGATCACCCGGCAGATCATGTTCATTGGGATCGATGAGACGACGCACGCGTATGTGAGCGACTTCGGCCGCTACCTCCAGCATCCGGGCAACCGCGAGCGGCTCTCGTTCGCGCTCCGCGAAGGGGGCTACGACACCGTGGACAGCCAGGCCGATGGCCCCGGGCCGACGCGGCCTGCGCTCGAGAGCGCGGGCTGGCCTCACCGGCGGATGCGGGTGGAGCGGGAGCGGGTCTGGCGGGAGAAGCTCGAGGCCGATCGGGCGAAGGCTGCTGCCGAGCAGGCAGCAGGGAGTGCGACCGGCGACGAGGGCGTGCAGCCGGCTTCGGCCGTGGGGCCGGTGCGGTCGGTCGATCAGCAGGTCGATGCGGTGCTCGCAGCGACGAGTCAGACGGCTGCTGCTGCGGTGGGCACTGAACAGTCGAAGCCCCCCGATCCCTTCAAGGCAGCCCGGCCTGAGGAGGGCCGGACCATGGACCCGGCCAAGGAGCAGTTCACGGGCATCGTGCCGGGCATCGGGCTGGCGAGCTTTCGCGACTCGACGGGCGTCGATCGGTTCCTCGTGCTACCTGGCGACGACGTGAAGGTGACCTTCCCGACGGCCGGCACGCCGCCCAAGGCCGTGAGCGACACGTTCACGATCGTCGATTTCTACGAGAGCAAGATGAGCGAATACGACTCGAACTTCGTGTTCGTGCCGATCGCCCAACTCCAGCGGATGCGGGGCATGATCGATCCCCAGTCGGGCCTGGCGAGCGTCAACTCGATCCAGATCAAGCTCAAGGACGGCGCCAATCTCGACGTCGTCCGCGACCGGCTCCGGAAGGTGTTCCCGGCCGACATGTATGCCGTCTCCACCTGGCGGGACAAGCAGGGACCGCTGCTCTCGGCGGTGGAGATGGAGATGTCGGTGCTCAACATCCTCCTGTTTCTGATCATCGCCGTAGCCGGCTTCGGCATCCTCGCGATCTTCTTCATGATCGTGGTCGAGAAGACCCGCGACATCGGCATCCTCAAGTCGCTGGGCGCCGGCTCGGCCGGGATCGCCGGCATCTTCCTGGGCTACGGCCTGTTCCTCGGGCTCGTCGGAGCCGGTGCCGGTCTCGTGCTGGGCCTCGCGATCGTCTGGAACATCAACTCGATCCGGGCTGGTGTCGAATGGTGCACCGGCCAGCGGGTGTTCGACCCGTCGATCTACTATTTCTTCAAGATCCCGACGATCGTGGATCCCTTCACGATCGCCTGGATCATCGCCGGCGCCGTGGCGATCGCCGTGGCGTCGAGTGTGCTGCCGGCTCTGCGGGCGGCCCGTCTGCATCCCGTGGAGGCGCTCCGCCATGATTAGTGCGTCCCATCTGTTGCGGGTGCGTGAGCTCCGCAAGAGCTACCGCTCGGGAGACCACCGGCTCGAGGTGCTCCGCGGAGTCGACTTCGACCTCGCGCCGGGTGAGTTCGTGGCGGTCGTGGGCCAGAGCGGCTCGGGCAAGAGCACGCTGCTGCACCTCATGGGCCTGCTCGATGCGGCCGACTCCGGCGAGATCGAGCTGGGCGAGACGCGGATCGACCGGCTGCCGGCCAGCCGCCGGGACCGGCTCCGGAACGCCTCGATCGGGATGGTGTTTCAGGCGTATCACCTGCTGCCGGAGCTCGACGCCCTCGAGAACGTGCTGGCGCCGCTCATGGTGCGGCATGGGATCGTCGAGTGGCTGCGGGTGCGGCGGGAGGCTCGGGCGCGGGCGGCCGATTTGCTCGAGCGGTTCGGGCTCGGCGGTCGCCTGCACCACAAGCCGCGGCAGCTGTCCGGCGGCGAGATGCAGCGGGTGGCCATCGCGCGGGCCCTCGTCACGCAGCCCAAGGTGCTGCTCGCCGACGAGCCGACGGGCAATCTCGACGAGGCCACGGGCGGCGAAATCCTCGATGCGCTCTGCGAGTTGAACCGCGCCGACGGCCTTTCTATAGTGCTCGTCACTCACGACGCGTCGATCGCCCGGAGAGCCGACCGGATCGTGCGGCTGGCCGCGGGTCGCGTCGAAGCCGCCTGAACGGCCCGCCCATCTGAAAGGCCCGACATGTCCCGTATCGTGTTCATGAACGACCGCCTCGTGCCCGAAGCCGAGGCCCGCGTGAGCGTCTTCGACCACGGCCTGCTCTACGGCGACGGCGTGTTCGAAGGGCTGCGGTCGTATTCGGGCCGCGTCTTCCGGCTCGATGAGCACCTCGACCGGCTCTACGCCAGCGCCCGGGCGATCTGCCTGGAGATTCCGCTTGCGAAGGAGGTGGTGGCCAAGGCTGTGAACGACACGCTGGCGGCCAACAAGCTCACCGACGGCTACGTGCGGCTCGTGGTGACGCGGGGCGCCGGCTCGCTCGGCCTCGATCCGAATCGCACGAAGCACCCGCAGGTGATCGTGATCGCCGACACGATCGCCCTCTATCCGCGGGAGCATTACGAGAAGGGACTGCGGATCGTGACCGCGGCCACGCAGCGGACGCAGTCGGCCGCCCTCTCGCCGCGGATCAAGTCGCTCAACTATCTCAACAACATCATGGCCAAGCTCGAGGGCCTGCAGGCGGGCTGCGTCGAGGCCCTGATGCTCAACCATAAAGGCGAAGTCGCCGAGTGCACGGGCGACAACATCTTCGTCGTCCGCGGCACGAAGCTGCTCACGCCGCCGCCGGATGCCGGCATCCTCGAGGGGATCACCCGCAACGCCGTGATGGAATTGGCCCATGCGGCGGGCATCGACTGCCGCGAGCAGACGCTCGTGCGGCACGACCTCTACACGGCCGATGAATGCTTCCTCACGGGCACGGCCGCCGAAGTGATTCCGGTCGTCGAGATCGACGGCCGCACAATCGGTGCGGGCGCACCGGGCCCGATCACGGCCCGGCTCACGAAGGACTTCCACGCCCTCGTGCGGCAGTAGGCCCACCTTCGGGGCTTCACCGCCGCGGGCGGTGGTCCTCGTCGCCCATGCCGTCGTACCGCGAGACGTAGCCCGGCTCGCGGGCGCGGACGATCTCGGATTCGTATTCGCTCACGATCCGTCTCTGGAGATGCTCGCGGCAGGCGGCGTTGATCGGATGGGCGATGTCGGCGTAGAGCCGCAGACGGCCGTCGTCGTCCCGTGGCAGGCTGCCGTTCGTGAGCTTCGTGCCGCACTGGTTGCAATAACAGGCCCGCAGCGGGTTCTTGAAGCCGCAGCCCTGGCAGTGGGCGCAAAGCTTGCGGCTCGGCATGGCCACGAACGGGCCGCTCGGCCCACCGATGATCTTGAGATCGCGGATCACGAACGCGGCGTCGATCGTGATCGAGCAGAAGGCCAGGAGCCGCTCCGCCGCGTTTTCCACCAGCTTGATCCGCACCTCGGTGATTTGCATCGCAGCCCCTCCCGCGGTCCCCGACCTGTCGTGCGGCCGTGGCCGCCTCTCCGAGGCTGCCCCAGGCACACGTGTCAGACCCACTCGTTTCCGTTCTCGAACCGTCAGCCGAATGTCAGGTCACGGCCAGCGCCGGTCGTCGGGCCGTCGCCAGCCGCACGACGAACACGCCGGGCCACTGCCGCCCGCCGTCGGGCCGCCGCTGCGCTTCGAGCCGCGCGGCGATGCCACGGGCCTCGGGGGCCGTGCGGGCCAGGGCGAAGCAGGCGCTGCCGCTGCCCGTGAGCCGCGGCGCGACGGCGCCGGCCCGGGCGAACGCCTCGAGCAACCGATCGACGTCGGGGCAGAGTTCGCGAGCGGGCGCCTCGAGCGCATTGTGCATGAGCGAGGCGGCGGCGCGGCCGTCACCACGGTTGAGCGACGTGGCCAGCCGTCCTGCGTCGCCTCGCCGCGCAGGGTCGGGCGTGCAACATCCGTAGACGGCGGCGGTCGAAAGGCCTGCCGCGGGGCAGGCGATCACGGCCGGGAGCGGTGGAATTCCAGACACTTCTTCGATCGCCTCGCCGCGGCCGCGGGCGACCCCGGCGCCGCCGGTGAAGAACCAGGGCACATCGCTGCCGATCGTAGCGCCGAGTGCCGCAAGCCGCTCGCGCGGCCAGTCGATGCCCCAGACACGTGCCGCCGCCATGAGCACGGCCGCGGCATCGCTCGAGCCGCCGCCCAGGCCGGCGCCCGAGGGAACCTCTTTGACGAGGTCAATCTCCAGTCCGCGTGGAATGCCGGCCTCGGCGGCCAGCGCCTCGGCAGCCCGCACGACGAGATTGCGGCCATCGGCCGGCACGTCGCGGGCCAGGTCGCGGCCGTCGGCGGTGGCCAGTGTGCCGCCGAACCGGACGGAGAGTCGAACGCCGGGTGCGTCGGTGGCCCGCACGACAAGCGTGTCGCCGAGCGTCACCGGCACCATCAGCGACTCGATCTCGTGGTAGCCGTCGGGGCGACGCGCGAGCACCGCGAGCGAGAGATTGAGCTTGGCCGGGGCGCGGACCGTGAGCGATTCACCGACGGCGCCAGATGCGGATTGCGCGGACATGCGAAGTGGCCACCACCCTCTGCGACCCGCGAGAGCATCCCCAGGGGCCGAACGAGTCGCACTGTACCCCCCGGCAGGGACGGGGTCAATCGAGGCCGACCGCAGCGACGACGGAGCGGATTTACCGCCAGTTCATCACGAACGCGAGCGTGACGAGCGACAGCACCAGGCCGATTGCGACCAGCACCGCCAGGAGGATGGCGATGCTCCGGCCTGCCCACAGGTCGTCGCGGATCATTTCGACGCGATCGGGCTTGGCGAACGACTGGTTCCACACGGGAAACCGCCGGTCGTCGTAGACCCAACGGGTGCGTTCTTCGAGTTGCTCGTGGCTCATGGGAAAGGCGCGGGGATTGCGAGGTATGATGGAGGAAATCTACCCCACGGGCACCGGGTCTGCCAGAGTGAGCGTCCCATCCGCGGCCCCACTCTCCCACACCATGGAACTGGCCACTTCGCGGCATCTCTTGGAGCCCGGCGACACCCTCGCCGCCTGGCTCGCCGAGCAGGGGGCACCCGCCTGGCGGGCCAAGGCGATCCGCCGCTGGCTGTTCGCCGGCCGGGCCATGTCGTTCGCCGAGATGACCGACCTGCCGGCGGCCCTGCGAGCGGCGCTCGAGGCCGAGTTCACGATCTGGACGACGTCGATCGCGATGCACCACCGGGCCGACGACGGCACGGAAAAGCTGCTCCTTGAACTCGCCGACGGCCATCGCATCGAGTGCGTGCTGCTGCGGGACGGCGACCGCCGCACCGTGTGCATCAGTTCACAGGTGGGCTGTGCGATGGGCTGCGTGTTCTGCGCCAGCGGCATCGACGGAGTGGTGCGGAACCTTACCACCGGCGAGATCGTGGAGCAGCTCCTACGGCTCGCGCGGCTCTTGCCGGCTCATGAACGGCTCAGTCACATCGTGGTGATGGGGATGGGCGAGCCGCTGGCCAACCTCGACCGGGTGCTGCCGGCCCTGGCGCTGGCCCAGCATCCCGACGGGCTCGGCATCTCGCAGCGGCGGATCACGATCTCCACCGTGGGCCTGCCTCCCGCGATGGACCGGCTCACGGCCGAGAACCCCGGCTACCATCTCGCCGTCTCGCTGCATGCGGCCGACGACGAGCTCCGCACGCGGCTGGTGCCGGTGAACAAGGCGATCGGCGTCGAGGCCGTGATGTCCGCGGCCGACCGCTATTGGGAGGCCTCGGGTCGGCGGCTCACGTTCGAATACGTGCTGCTCGGCGAACTCAACGATTCTCTCGAGCATGCCCGCCGGCTCGCGCGGCTGATCGGCGGCCGCGCCGCGCTGCTCAACGTGATCCCCTACAACCCCGTCGCCGGAATGCCCTGGAAGGAGCCCACGCCCGAGGCCCGCGAGCGGTTCATCACGACGCTCGAGGCCGCGGGCATCAACGTGCAGATCCGCCGCCGCAAGGGGGCGCGGATCAATGCCGCCTGCGGCCAGCTGCGGCGGCTCGCGGCTCAGGAGATGAGTCCGAAGAGCAGCACCGCGGCAAGCACGAGCCCGAGGATGCCGCCGAGCCAGACGGCCCAGTGAACCGTGGCGAGGCCGATGGCCGCCGGATCCTCGTGCCGCGTCGCGGCGAACACGAGGCTGGCCAGGGCGAGCAGCGGCAGCCCGAAGAACACGCCCGGCACGCGGTCGGCCAGCTGCGCGAAGAGGATGACGTCGATCATCGGAATGGATTCCTTTCCACGGGGGTGGCGGCGAGGTGCCGCTAGGTCTTGGCGGCCGGCGGCGAGCCTGAGTCCGCATCCTTGACGGTGTCGTTTGTGTCCGCGGCGTCCTTCGAATCCGCCGACTTCTTGCCCTTCGCGTCGGGTGCGTCGCGCAGCGGCCCGGCCCAGGCGTCATAGACGACGAGCAGGTTGAGCATTCCGGCGAGCACGGTGTAGAGCGTGCCGATGTCGAATCCGCGGCCCAGTCGCTCGTGCCAGACCGAGAGCTGGTCGAACGCACACTGCCTGAACGGTGGACGGTCGGCGAACGCCTTGGCCTCGAGCACGGGCTCGTCCGCGAGGATGCGTTCGGCGTAGGCGGCCGACACGAACTGCCCCGGCCGAAGTGGCGGGGCGAAGAGCGAACTCGCGAAGTAGGGCTGCCGGGACGGTCCCGCGAGCCGCATTGACTGGAGCATCGCGGGCAGGGCGACGGCCCCGATGCCGGCCTGGCCAAGAAACGCCAGCCGCGTCTCACCGGGCCGCCACGAGGCGTAGACGACGCGGCCGCCACCCAGCCACATCCCGAGGATCAGCGCCGCGAGCAGGCTGCCCATGAACAGGCCGCCCTTCGTCGTGCGACCCTGGTACATCTGCCCGAGGCCGGGCACCATCCAGGAGAGCAGGGCCGCCAGCGCCGGATTGCGGAGGTCGATCGCCGAACCGTCGTCCGGAGAGATCGCGATGTACCGCGGCGTTGCGGAATCCTGACGGCCCACGCTGTCACCTGCGAAAGGAAGTCCGCAGTCTATTGGATGCCATGACGCTCTGGAATGACCCACCCGGTCTGGCCGTGTTTGGCGGGAACAGGCATGTGATACGATCCGTCACAGCTTGCCAGGATTCACAAGGACGCACGATCGTGATACACCGCCGCCTGTTTGCCGCCGCCCTCCTGCTCTCCGTTGCAGGCTGTTCTTCGAAGAAGAAGAAGAAAAGTTCAGGACTCGACAGCTTGCCGTCCGGTCCGGCCGGGGCCCGCAAGCGGATGAAGGGCCCGCAGAC
>JBILVW010000026.1:0-14759 GCA_044370205.1 Pirellulales bacterium
GGTCGGGGTTGCCCGTGCCCATTCGGCGGGCTATGGAAGCGAGCGCAGGCAGGATGCCGAAAGCGAAGCGGACATGCAGAGAGCGAAGGACAGGATGTCCTGAGCGAACGTCCGCCGAGAGGGCATGGGCAACCCCGACCCGCGCAGGGGGGCGGATTATGCCGGCGGGCCTGAAAATTCCAGCATGTTGACAGCGTGCCGGACGACATTTAGATTCCACAATCCACACGCGGCCCGGCCGCCTGTCCTCCCCGGACGGGCTTTGGCGGGCTGGAACAGAGCCCTTCGCGGGGCTTCTTTTCGGTCAGTTCGGCGTTTGTCCGAGGCTGGCTGCGAATGATGGAAGTGAGCCGGGTTCGGGCTGTCGCCAAAGGCAGTCGTCCGGCTTGCGAACTGGAGTGCATGCCGTGGCCGGTCCGACACAAGAGATCATTCGCATCCGCATGGAGGCCTACGACCATGCCGTGCTCGACCAGAGTGCGGCGGAGATCGTCGATACGGCCAAGCGGACCAATTCCGAGGTGCACGGCCCCATTCCGCTTCCGACGCGGATCGAGCGGTATACGGTGCTCTCCAGCCCCCACATCGACAAGAAGGCGCGGCAGCAGTACGAGATTCGCACCCACAAGCGTGTGATCGACATCGTGCAGGCGACTGCGAAGACGATCGAGGCGCTCAACAAGCTGAGTCTGCCTGCGGGCGTCGACATCAAGATCAAGGCATCATCGAGGTAGGAAGCAGGGCTACGGCTTCGCCGTGGCTTCGCAAGACGGTTTTTCCGAGTTCATCACAAGACATTTTTTGGAGCGCACGGCACGGCATGCTTGGAAGGCGTTGTAGGTAAGGCCCGGGTCCTTCTGTCCCTTGTGGGCGTGAAGGCAAACTGGGTGCTCCTGCAGCCGACGGCTTCGAGCGTGATCGAGAGCAGATGCGACCGGCACTCGCGTGAGTGGGCGCCGTCGTCATCTGGTTTCTCCGGCCATGTCCCTTACGGCGATCGAAATCATGGCTGCAACGACGAAGTCAGTGCCTGACAAGAGTGGGCGGAAGGGTCTGCTGGGCCGCAAGGTCGGTATGACTCAAATCTTCGATGCCGAGGGCATCGTGGTGCCCGTTACGGTGATCGAAGCCGGCCCGTGTCCGATCACGCTCGTGCGTTCGGCCGACCGCGATGGCTACGCTGCCGTGCAGCTCGGCTTCAGGGACAAGCCACGGCGGCTCGCGAGCAAGTCGGTTCGCGGCCAGGTGGCGAAGCTCGACAGCCAGCGTTCGAAGCGGCTGGCCGAGGCTGGTGTCGCGGCTGTGGCCAAGGCCAATTGTGAGCCCCAGCGGTTCGTTTGTGAGCTCCGCGGTGTCTACGAGGGGGCCGAGGTCGGTCAGGTTCTGACGGTCGATCTGTTCGAGGGCGTCGACTTCGTCGACGTGACGGGCACGACCAAGGGGCGGGGTACCGCGGGCGTGATGAAGCGGCACGGCTTCAAGGGGCAGCGGGCCAGTCACGGCGTGAAGAAGGTGCATCGCCATCAGGGCGGCACGAGCATGAACACCTCGCCGGCCCGCGTGTTCAAGGGCAAGCGGATGGCGGGCCGCTACGGCAACGAGCGGTCGACCATGCGGAACGTGAAACTCGTTCGTATCGACAAAGACAACAATCTGCTGCTCGTTCGCGGCGCCGTGCCGGGCCCCAATGGCAGCTACGTCGTCATTCAGCAGACCAACAAGATCAAGAGGGTCGGGGCTGCTGCCCCGGCCGGCAAGAAGAAGGCTGGTGCGAAGTGAACCTCGCGGTCTACGACATCGCCGGCAAGCAGGTCGGCTCCTACGAAATCGATCCCTCCGAGCTTGCTCCCACGGTGAGCAAGCAGCTGCTCCATGACGCCGTCATCATGTATCAGGCCAATCAGCGGCAGGGCACGCAGAAGACGAAGACCCGCGGCGAGGTCGCCGGCTCCACTCGCAAGCTCTACCGCCAGAAGGGCACGGGAAATGCTCGTGCCGGTGCCCGGCGAAGCGGCACCCGGCGTGGCGGCGGTCACATCTTTGCCAAGCGGCCCCGCGACTTCGGCTGGCGGATGCCCCGCAAGGCGCTGCAAACGGCGACTCGCATGGCTCTGGCGGCGCGGATCGCCGACGACGAGGTCAAGCTCGTGCAGTCGCTGCCCGTCGATGCCCCCAAGACGGCGGTCGTGGCCAAGCTGCTCAAGGCGCTGGGGCTCGACGAGAAGACGGTGCTGGTGGCTCCCGAAAAGCACGACGCCAACTTCTGGAAGAGTGCCCGCAACATCGACGGCGTGTCGGTCTCTCCCGTCGCCGAGTTGAATGCATGGGCGATTCTGCGGCCGCGTTCGATCGTGATGACGACGGCTGCCATCGATGCGTTCAGGTCGTCTGTCAAGGCGACGGCGAAGCCTGCCGCTGTAAAGAAGTCGGCGAAGCCGGCGTCGGCTCGGCGGGCGACGAAGAAGGCTGCGAAGGAGGCGTAAGGAAAGTCATGGCAGTTCCAGTTCCCCCCGCACCGTCGTTGTCGCCTCGGCTCGCGCCGCATCAGGTCATTCTCCGTCCGCTCGTAACGGAGAAGGGGATGCACCGGGCCAATCGCCACAACGCCTATTCGTTCGAGGTGGTCGTCGAGGCCACGAAGGCCGACATTCGGCGGGCCGTCGAAGAGCTGTTTAGCGTCAAGGTCGACAAGGTCGCGGTTCAGAATCGAATCGGCAAACTGCGTCGCAGCCGGATGCGGCGGACCAGCACGAAGGCCTGGAAAAAGGCCGTTGTGAAACTGAAGCCCGACTTCAAGATCAACCTCTTCTAGAAAACGATTCACCATGGGCATTCGCACCTACAACCCGACCAGTCCCGGCCGCCGCGGCGCGAGCGTGTCGGATTTCGCGGAGCTGACGCCCGGCGCGGAAGCGCCGAAGGGGCTTCGCCTTCGCAAGCGGAAGACCGGCGGCCGCAACAACCAGGGCAAGATCACCGCCCGGCATCGTGGCGGCGGCCACAAGCAGCATTACCGCCTGATCGATTTCCGGCGGAACAAGGATGGGGTGGCCGGCAGGGTGCATTCGATCCAGTACGATCCCAACCGCACCTGTCGCGTGGCGCTCATCAATTACGCCGACGGTGAAAAGCGGTTCATTCTCGCGCCCGAGGGTCTCGTCGTGGGCGGAACCGTGCAGAGCGGCGAGCAGGCTCCGCCGGAGGTGGGCAACTGCCTGCCCATGTCGGCGATTCCGCTCGGCATGCAGATTCACAATATCGAGATGCAGGCTGGCCGAGGCGGCCGTCTCTGCCGGTCGGCCGGATCGTCCGCCGTGCTCGTCGCCCGCGAGGCCCAGTGGGCCCAAATCACGCTGCCCTCCGGCGAAATTCGTCGCGTGCCGGCCGCCTGCCGGGCCACGATCGGCGCGATCGGGAACGGCGAACACATGAACATCCGCCTCGGCAAGGCCGGCCGCAGCCGGTGGATGGGGATTCGGCCGCACGTTCGCGGCACGGCGATGAATCCGATCGACCATCCGCACGGTGGTGGTGAAGGCCGCACGAAGGGTGGCCGTCATCCGGTAAGCCCCACGGGCAAGAGCGCCAAGGGCGGCGGCACGCGGAAGCCGCGGAAGCCATCCGGGGCGGCCATCATCCGGCGGCGGAAGAGCAAGCGTTACGGCCAGCTGAAGCTGAGGTAATCAATCATGGGACGCAGTGCAAAAAAGGGGCCGTACGTGGACCCGCGGGTGTTCGAGAAGGTCGAGTCGCAGCTGTCCTCGGGCAAGCGCGATCCGATCAAGACCTGGTCGCGTTCGTGCACGATCGTGCCGGAGTTCATCGGACTCACGTTCATGGTCCACAACGGCAAGCAGCACCTCAAGGTTTTCGTGACCGAAGACATGGTCGGGCACAAGCTTGGCGAGTTCGCCCCGACGCGGACGTTCCGCGGCCACGGCGGCAAGGTGAAGGAAGCGGCTCCGGCGGGCAAGTGACGAGGATCGTACGGCCCGACGGCCGCTCGAGGTGAATCATGGCATACACAGCAACCCACAAGTACGCCCGCATCAGCCCCCGTAAGGTGCGGGCCCTGGCTGATCTCGTTCGCGGCAAGTTCGCCGACGAGGCGCTCGATATCCTTCGCTTCCAGCCCCATCGCGGCGCCCGGATGCTCGAGAAGGTGATCAAAAGCGCCCTCGGCAACGCGGAGCACCAGCAGGCTCCGGGGGTCGACGACCTCGTCGTGATCGATGCCCGGGTCGACGGCGGCCCGATGTTCAAGCGGATCAGGCCCCGCGCCCGCGGCATGGCCTTCGGGATCAAGCGACGGATGTCGCACATCAAGGTCAAGCTCGATTCCGTCTCTCCGGACACCACTGCTCCCGCCGCGGAGTGAGGCAACTCAGGAAGCACCAGCATGGGCCAGAAAGTACATCCAGTCGGATTTCGAACCGGCATCACCGAGCCGTGGAAGAGCCGTTGGTACGCCGCGAAGAAAGACTTCAAGACGCTCCTCATGGAGGATGTTCGCGTCCGGAAGTTCCTCAAGACGAAGTATCGTGCCGCGGCCATTCCCAAGGTCGAGATCGAGCGGACTCGCGACGAGGTGAAGGTCATCCTCCATACGGCTCGTCCGGGCGTGATCATCGGCCGCAAGGGCCAGGAGGTCGACCGTCTGCAGGGTGAGCTTCAGGAGTTGCTCGGCCGGCGAGTGAACCTCAAGGTCGAGGAAGTCGGGCGTCCCGAGATCCAGGCCCAGCTCATCGCCGAAGACATCGCCGACCAGCTCACGAAGCGGGCAGCCTTCCGGCGAACGCTGAAGCGGGCGATCGATTCGACGATGGATGCGGGCGCCAAGGGCGTGAAGATTCAGCTGGCCGGGCGACTCGGCGGTGCCGAGATGTCGCGATGCGAAAAGGCGATCGCCGGAGCGATGCCGCTCTCGACGCTGCGAGCCAAGATCGATTACGGGTTCTGCGAGGCTCCCACCGCGCAGGGCAATATCGGAATTCAAGTGTGGGTCAACCAAGGCATGTACGAGGAGACTGGCGATGGCGCTGATGCCCAAGAGGGTCAAGCACCGAAAAAGCCAAAGAGGTCGTATAAAAGGTGAGGCCACGCGGGGCAACCGCGTCGTCTTCGGCGACTTCGGCCTCCAGGCCGAACAGCCGGGCTGGCTTCCTGCTGCGACCATCGAGGCGGGCCGCATTGCGGCTCAGCAGTACCTCCGCACGGAGGGGCGGCTGTTCGTGCGCGTGTTCCCCCATAAGTCGATCACATCGATTCCGCTCGAAACCCGAATGGGCAAGGGCAAGGGTGAGCCGGAGTATTGGGCGGCTGTCATCAAGCCAGGCATGGTTCTGTATGAGATTGGTGGCGTGACGGAAGAGGCGGCTCGCATTTGCATGGCCCGTCTGGCCCACAAAATGCCGGTCCGGGTGCGGTTCGTGAAGCGGCGGGCGATGTAGAGGACACCATGACGAAAGCACGAGAACTCCGGGACATGGCCGACGAGCAGATTCGTCTCGTCTGGAAGGACGCGGCCGAAACGCTGTTTCGCCTGCGGCTTCAGGCGCAGACGGAAAAGCTGGCGGCGACCTCGGAGGTGAAGAAGCATCGGCGCACGATTGCCCGCTGCCAGACGATCCTGGTTCAACGGGGGCAGCCCGTTGGCACCAGTGCTGCGGCGCCGCAGGCCGGCGACGCCCCTCAGCACGAGAAGCATGCCAAGCAACGCAAGGCCTCCGGGCGGGCGAAGCTCAAGGCCCGCGGTGCCGGCGACGTGGCCCGGCGGCGGACGTTCCAGAAGCGGACCCAAAGCGGAACCTGAGCGGAACCGAAGCAGAGTCTGGTTGCCCGACAACTGGCAGCCACGCGAGACAGAGACGTACAGCGGAGTTCAAAGGAACGAATCGATGCCGAAGCGAGTGGAAACAGGAACGGTGACGAGCGCGGCCGCGGCCAAGACTCGTCGCGTGGAGATCCCGCGAGTCGTCCGTCACCCCAAGTATGGGCGGATCATGCATCGCCGGACCGTCTGCCACGTGCACGACGAGCACGAGCAGTCGGCTCCTGGCGATCTCGTCGAGATCATCGAGTGCCCTCCCAAGAGTCGGCTCAAGCGGTGGGAGCTGGTGCGTGTGGTCTCCAAGAGCACGGCGGTCGACGTCGCGTCGCTTCGCAGCGGTGCCCGGGCGACGAAGCTGCGTGAATCGGCCGCCAAGGCCGAGGAAGCGCGTGCTGCCGGCACGGAAGGGGCCTCCACATGATCCAAATGCAGACGCGGCTGGTGGTCGCAGACAACACGGGCGCGAAGGAAGTCATGTGCTTCAAGGTGCTCGGTGGCAGCCGGAAACGGACCGCCGGCCTGGGTGACATCATCGTCTGTAGCGTCAAGAGCGTGATCCCCGGCAGCGACGTCAAGAAGAAGGCCGTGGTCAAGGCCGTGGTGGTGCGGTGCAAGAAGCCGAGCCGACGCGACGACGGCAGTTACGTGCGGTTCGATACGAACGCCTGCGTGATCATCGATAACGAAAAAAATCCCAAGGGCACACGCATCTTCGGTGCCGTTGCTCGCGAACTCCGCGACCGCAATTTCATGAAGATCGTGAGCCTGGCGAGCGAGGTGGTGTGATGCTGATCAAGTCTGGAGACACCGTCGAGGTTCGAACGGGCAATGCCAAGGGCACCCGGGCGAAGGTCTTGAGCGTGCTGGAAGCGAAGCAGTCCACCGAGGGGCATCGGCTGGTGGTCGAGGGCGTGAACCGCGTCTATCGCCACATCCGCCGGAGCCAGAAGAACCCGCAGGGTGGGCGGCTCAGCAAGGAGATGCCGATCGATGCGTCGAACGTGCAGTACGTCTGCACGGCGTGCGGCAAGGCGACGCGGCTGGGTGCGAAGATCACTGCCGAGGGCGGCAAGGTGCGGGTGTGCCGCAAGTGTGGTGCCGAACAGGGGACCCTGCGGCGACCCCGGGCGAAGGCGGCCGGCGGCTGAGACCGGGTCGCGCAGCGGCCTACGAGACGTACGAAAAGAGCGATTGAGGAACGAGTTCGATGGCGAAGAAGACGAAGGCAGAAGCGGCGAGCGTGTCCCCCACGGGCGCACCTCGGATGCTCGAGCATTACGTGACCACCGTTCGGCCGCAGCTTGCGAAGGCGCTTGGGCGGAGCAATCCGCATGCGATCCCGAAGCTCGAGAAGATCGTGGTCAACATGGGTGTGGGTGTCGCCGTCACCGAGAAGAAGTTTCTCGAAGAGGCGCTCGGGGCTCTCGCCCAGATCACCGGTCAAAAGCCGATTGCCACGCTCTCCAAAGCGGCGGTGGCGGGCTTCAAGCTCCGGGAGAACCTTCCGATCGGCTGCAAGGTGACGCTGCGAGGCCGGCGGATGTACGAATTTCTCGACCGGCTCGTGTCGCTGGCACTGCCGCGGGTCCGCGACTTTCGCGGACTCTCGAGCTCCGCGTTCGATGGAAACGGTAACTACAGTCTGGGTCTCTCCGAACAGATGGTCTTTCCGGAGATCAACCCCGACAAATACACCCGCCCACAGGGCATGAACATCACGCTCGTGACGTCGGCCCGCAGCGACGACGAGGCACGTGAATTCCTTCGGGCGATGGGCATGCCCCTGAAGAAGGACGGCGAGGGAGAGGCATAAGAAACCATGGCAAGCAAATCAAAGATCGCGGCCGCTGCGCGGAAGCCGAAGTATTCCACCCGTGCCGTCCGGCGCTGCATGCTGTGTGGCCGGCCGCGGGCCGTGTACCGCAAGTTCGGCACGTGCCGAATCTGTTTCCGAAAGCTGGCCGACACCGGCTGCATTCCGGGCGTCAAGAAGGCCAGCTGGTAACCAGCCGGGCGAGGCCCGAATCAAGACACGTTGAGCGAGAGATGAAGGAAAGGGTTCTGCTGACATGATGACCGACCCGATCGCCGACATGCTCACCCGTATCCGCAACGCGGTGCGCGTCGAACGCGCCACCGTGGAGGTGCCGATTTCGAAGGTGAAGCGCGGCGTGGCCGAGGTGCTCAAGCGCGAGGGGTTCATTTGGGATTGGCGGGAGGTCGAGGCGACCCCGGTCCCGCATTTGCAACTCGAGCTGAAGTACGGCCCCAACGGCGAACGGCTGATCCGCCACATCAAGCGGGTGAGTACGCCCGGTCGCCGCGTGTACAGCCGGTCGGCCCGGCTCCGCCCGGTTCTTGGCGGTCTCGGCATCTCGATCCTCTCGACGTCGAGTGGAGTGGTCAGTGACCGCGAGGCCCGGCAGCGGAAGCTGGGCGGCGAAGTCCTCTGCGAACTGTGGTAGTGCGAAAGGTCAAGTAGCGATGTCCCGCATTGGCAAATCACCTGTTAGTCTCCCGAAGGGCGTGAAGGCGGCCGTCGCCAACGGCGTGCTCGCGGTCGAAGGACCGCTGGGCAAGCTCGAGCAGCGGCTGCACCCGGCCGTGTCCGTGACCGTCGATGCGGCCACAGGTCAGATCTCGGTCACGCGAAGCAGCGATAATCGCATCTCGCGGTCCGTGCATGGCCTGACCAGGGCATTGGTGGCCAACATGGTCGAGGGCGTATCCAAGGGCTACGAGAAGAAGCTCGAGATCGTCGGCGTCGGCTACCTCGCGGCTCTGCAGAAAAGCACCCTGCAGTTGCGGGTGGGCTTCGCCAACGAGCTCCAGGTGCCCATTCCGTCGGGCCTTACCGTGACCGTGCCCGACCAGACGCACATCTCGATCAAAGGTATCGACAAGCAACTGGTAGGTCAGTTTGCCGCCGAGGTTCGGTCACTGCGAAAGCCGGAGCCTTACAAGGGCAAGGGGATTCGCTACGAGAACGAGCAGGTCCGTCGCAAGGCGGGCAAGGCGGTCACGAAGTAAGTCCGCTGCTTCTGGCCTACATGCGCACCAACACACGCTTCCTCACATCGATTCGGAACTGACCCATCATGGAACATTCCCGTACCATCCTCCGGCAGCGACTGCGGCGTCGGCACCGCGTTCGCCGCTTCATTCGCGGCACGGCCGAGCGGCCTCGTCTCTCGGTGTTTCGCACCGACAAGCACATCTACGCCCAGGTCATCGACGATGCTTCGGGCAAGACGCTGGCTTCGGCCAGTTCCCGCGACAAGCAGTTGCGGGATGACGTCGGCTTTGGCGGGAATAAGCAGGCGGCCGAGGCAATCGGCAGGGCGGTCGCCGAGCGAGCCAAGGCGGCGGGAGTGACGCAGGTCTGCTTCGACCGCGGTGAATTCAAGTATCACGGCCGCGTGGCGGCTCTGGCAGATGCGGCGCGGGCCGCCGGCCTCGAATTCTGAACAACGACGAACCTCGGAATCTGGAGTGATCAACGTGTCGACTGGCAAGGAATCTCGAACCGGTGATTTCGTCGAGAAGGTGGTGAAGGTGCGGCGATGTGCCACCGTCGTGAAGGGCGGTCGGCGGTTCAGCTTCGCCGGACTCGTGGTCGTTGGCAACGGCCGCGGCAAGGTTGGCTGTGGCTATGCCAAGGCCAATGAGGTGCCCCCCGCCGTCGAGAAGGCGATCAAGGACGGCATGAAGAATCTGATCGAGGTCCCTGTCGAAGGGGGCACGATTCCGCACCGCGTCGAAGGGCGATACGAAACGGCCAAGGTGATCCTGCTTCCCGCCGGCCCCGGCACGGGCATCATTGCCGGCGCCGCGGTGCGGGCGGTCTGCGAGTCGGCCGGCATTCATGACGTGCTCACCAAGGCCCATGGCTCCACCAACCCCGTTAATCTCGTGAAGGCGGCCCTCGACGGCCTCAAGCAGCTGCGGACGAAGGCCGATGTCGAACGGCTGCGGGGCGTGACGCTCTCGTAACCCAAACCCCAACCGAATCATGAAGCTCAACGACGTCAATAAAGACATCCACAAGAACACGAAGCGGCTGCGGGTCGGCCGCGGCCCCGGCTCCGGCCGTGGTCGGTATGCCGGCCGCGGCAACAAGGGGCAGGGGCAGCTGGCCGGCTGGTCGGCGCCGGCGATCTTCGAGGGGGGCGGCATGCCGCTCATCCGTCGAATCCCGAAACGCGGTTTCAACAACAGCCATGCCCGAATCGTGAAGGCCGTCAACGTCGAGGCACTCGAGCAGGCGTTCTCCGCCGGCGCGGAGGTAACGCCGGAGACGGTTCGCTCGGCTGGCCTCGCCTCGGGCATCTGGGAGCAACTCAAGGTGCTCGGCAATGGCTCGGTCACGAAAGCCCTGAAGGTGTCGGCCCATCACTTCAGCGCCCAAGCCCGTGAAAAAATCACCGCTGCCGGTGGCACCGTGACGGTGCTCCCCGGTCCGGCCCCCGTGGTTCGGAAGGTGAAAAAGGCATCGCGGAAGAAGCCTGCCGGCGGGTAGGCTCTGGCGGCGTCCGAGTCGCGACTCTCCGAGGAGCCTGACCTGTGCTCGAAAAACTGCGAGTGATTTTCACGATTCCCGAGTTGAGGCAGAAGATTCTGCTCACGCTCGGGCTGCTCGCGATCTACCGGGTGGGCTGGCAGGTGCCGCTCCCGATCGTTGATCCGCAGGCGATGACCGCCTTTGCCGAGCAGACGGGCGGCATCGGCGACCTGTTGCGCACGGTGGCGGTGTTCTCCGCCAGTCAGCTCTCGCAGGCCACGATCTTCGGCCTCGGGATCATGCCCTACATCTCCGCATCGATCATCTTCCAGCTGCTCGGCACCGTCTGGCCCCCACTCGAGCGTCTCCAAAAGGAGGGGGAGGCGGGCCGCAAGAAGATCAATGAGTACACGCGCTATGCCACGGTTGTGATCTGCATCGTGCAAAGCTGGGCCTACGTCGCATTTCTGTCGTCACAGCGGGTCGGAGAGCAGTCGCTGATCCAGTCGAGCTTTCTCGTCGACGGTCGGCTGCCGTTCGTCTGGCAGTTGGTGGCCGTGATGACGATGACGGCCGGCACGATCTTTCTGATGTGGCTCGGCGAGCAGATCGACGAATTTGGCATCGGCAACGGCATCAGCCTCCTCATCATGGCGGGCATTCTTGCCGCCATGCCGAGTGCCCTCGTTGAACTCGGCGGCGACACCAGCTGGGAACTCGGCGGCGGCGGCGGGAAGCTGGGTATCGAAACGATGCTCGTGCTCGCGGCGCTCTTCGTGGGGGTGGTCGCCGGCGTGGTTTTCATGACGCAGGGGCAGCGACGGATTCCGACGCAGAGCGCCAAGCACGTTCGTGGCCGGCGGGTCTATGGCGGCACCCGTCAATACCTGCCGCTGAGGGTCAACCAGGCCGGCGTGATGCCGATCATTTTCGCGAGCTCGTTGCTGCTTTTTCCGCAGATGTTCTTTCAGTACCTCAGCGGCGCTTTTCCTGGCAACGACCTGCTGCGGTCGCTCCACGACTCGTTTACCCGCGGTCAATCGTATCTTTACAACGTCTGCTACATCGCGCTCATCTACTTCTTCTGCTACTTCTGGACGGCGATCACCTTCAATCCGAAGGAAATGGCAGATAATTTGAAGAATTTCGGGGCCTTCATCCCGGGATACCGCCCTGGCAAGCGGACGGCCGACTACCTTGAACGAGTGATGGAGCGGATCACCTACGTGGGAGCCGGCTTCCTGGCGCTCGTGGCCGTGATCCCGACGATCGTGGGTGGGGCACTCGGTATTCCGGCTCAGATCGCCAGCTTCTACGGTGGCACGGGCCTGCTGATCGCGGTGAGTGTCGCCTTCGATCTTGTCCAGAAGATCGACAGTCATCTGGTGATGCGAAACTACACAGGCCTGCTGGAGAAGGGCTGATCGCCCTGACCCTTTTTCCTACCCGGGCGCGACATGCGGCTGATCCTCATCGGACCTCCCGGGGCAGGGAAGGGCACGCAGTGTCAGCGGCTGGCCGCCATGCTCGAGGTGCCGCACCTTTCGACCGGCGAAATGCTTCGGGCTGCCGTCAGGGAGGGTACGCCCGCGGGCCGTCAGGCGGCCGGCTTCATGGAGAGCGGCCAGCTGGTTCCCGATGCGCTGATCGTGGGCATGGTCAGCCAGCGTCTGCAGTCACCCGACTGCCGTGACGGCTGTCTGCTCGACGGGTTTCCGAGAACCCTGGCCCAGGCGGCGACACTCGATGAACTCCTCGAGCGCCGCGCGATGAGCGTTGACGGGGTGATCGAACTTGCTGTGCCACGGGATGAACTCGTGCGGCGGATGCTGGCCCGGAAACGGGAAGACGACGACCCGGAAATCTTTTCGAGACGGATCGTGAGCTTCGAAGAACAGACCGCCCCCCTCCTCGACTACTATGACCGGCAAGGAAAGCTTGCCAGCATCGATGGTCTCGGCACGGCCGACGAGATATTTGAGCGGGTGAGGCTCGCGGTGAAGCGATTTCGCAGGCGAGCCCGGTGGCCGTGAGCCGATATACTCTGAGCGGTGCAGACAGCCCGGCATTGGTGCCCGGGAAATCGGTTGCAGGAGGTTCGTGACGACGTGGTCAATTTGCGTTCGGCCCGAGAGATCGCCTTGATGCGGCGAGCGGGTCTCGTCGTGTGGGGGGCGCATCAGGTCGCGGGGGCGCTTGCACGGCCGGGGGTCACGACGGGCGAGATCGACGCCGCGGTCGAAAAGTTCTTCATCGAGCATGGCGCCATTCCACTCTTCAAGGGCGTGCCGGGCAAAGTGCCGTTTCCCGCCTCCTGCTGCATCTCGGTGAACGACGAGGTCGTGCACGGGATACCGGGATCCAGGGTTCTCGTGTCGGGAGACGTGGTCAGTATCGATACCGGCTGCAGCGTCGGGGGCTGGTGCGGCGATTCCGCCGTCACGCATCCGGTGGGGGAGGTCGAGCCCAGGGTTCAACAACTTCTCGATTGCACGAAGGGCGTGCTCGCGTTGGCCATCCAACTCATGGCCATCCGAAACCGCTGGAGCGACGTGGCGGCGGAAATGGCGAAATACGTTCGTGATCACGGGTTTTCCGTGGTGGAGAACTTCGTCGGTCACGGCATCGGCCGATCGATGCACGAGGATCCGCAGGTGCCGAACTTCTGCACCCCGGCCTTCCGGCGAAATCATGATTTTGAACTCGAGCCCGGCCTGGTGATCGCCGTGGAGCCGATGGTCAACATGGGGTCGAAGAAAGTCCGGGTGTTGTCCGACCATTGGACGCAGTCGACCGTCGATGGCCTGGCCAGCGCCCATTTCGAGCACACGGTCGCCATGACCGACGGCGGGCCGGTGGTGCTGACCGCCCCGCCACAGGCCGGCGAAACACCGGAGCCAGCAGGCTAGTTGGTAGGGCCAAGGCCCGGTGAGGTGGGCAAGAGCCGGAAAAAAAGCCCCCCCCTTGTGAATGCCGCTCCGCGTGATCTATAGTTCTGGACTCCCGCCACAACCCCCAACCCTGCCATTGGTCGCAGTCACGAGCATTTTCTATGAAGGTTCGCGCCAGCGTCCGTCGCATGTGCGAGAAGTGCAAGATCGTCCGACGCCGTGGCGTCGTGTTCGTGGTCTGTGCCGATCCTCGCCACAAGCAGCGCCAGGGTTGAGCCGGTTGGTGCGGACGGCGGTGCGTCGGCGAAAGAACATCGCCTGCACCGGCTGCGGACGGTCCGCGGCGATCGGGACGCACCCGGTTTCCTGGTTCGTGTATCGTCGTCCTTCGTATTCGGTTGCCGCTTCCCTTTTCTCTCGCTCCCTGTTCTTCACGCACCTGGAATTCGTGCCATGCCTCGTCTGATGGGCGTCGACATCCCCTCTGAGAAGAAAACGGTCTTCTCGCTTCAGTACTTGTACGGTGTCGGCCAGCGAGTGGCCCGTGAGTTGTGCCACAAGGCGGGCGTTGACCCGATGGGGAAGGCCCGGGATCTGCACGAGGACGAACTTGCCAGGATTGCGGCTCTGCTCGACAAGGACTACGTCGCCGAAGGCCAGTTGCGTCGGCAGGTGGCGCAGAACATTTCGCGGCTGAAGGACATCGGCAGCTATCGGGGGCTGCGGCATCGGCGCGGGCTTCCGGTGCGCGGCCAGCGCACCCGAACGAACGCTCGCACCCGGAAGGGCCCGAAGAAGACGGTCGCCGGCAAGAAGGGCGTCAAGGATCTCAAGTAAGTCGTTTTGCGGACCGCGTAAGTCGTTTCCCCGAACTCGTTTCATCCATTTTTCGCCCGGCAACGGGCAGCCATCCAGGGCAGCGTGAGCACACGAGCATGTCGAAGGTAGCCAAGACCAAAAAGAAGAGCGTGTCCGCGGGCATCGCGTTCATCACGGCCAGTTTCAACAACACGACCGTTACGATCACCGACACGCGGGGCGACACGCTCTGTTGGGCGAGTGGCGGAACGTGCGGGTTCAAAGGCAGTCGCAAAGGGACTCCCTTCGCCGGTCAGTGTGCGGCCCAGCAGGCAGCCGAGAAGGCAGCCAAGTTCGGTGTCAAGGAACTCGAGGTTCGGGTCAAGGGGCCGGGGAGCGGTCGCGAGAGCGCCATCACGGCCCTGCAGGCGGCAGGCATGAACGTGAAGAGCATCGAGGACATCACCCCGTTGCCTCACAACGGCTGTCGTCCGCCGAAAAAGCGGCGCGTCTGACGACGGTTGATGGCGGCATTCTCCGAAGTATCGTTCACTTTTTTCAACGACGGGTAAGCGAGCATCATGGGACGTATCACTGGGCCGGTCTGCCGGCTCTGTCGTCGCGACGGGCTGAAGTTGTTTCTCAAGGGGAGTCGCTGCGACACCCCGAAGTGCGCCTTCGAGCGTCGGGCCACGCCTCCCGGCATGGTGCAGAAGCGACGGAGCAAGCCCACCGACTA